>JAHFCS010000325.1 GCA_023249395.1 Gemmatimonadota bacterium | reverse complement strand
CCGATGCCTTCGTCAACATCGGACACGTTCACGTACTTGTCGTCCGTGTCGGGAAGTCGCTCCCATATGCTCCAGTTGCGACGGAGCCGCTCGAGCCCTGGCTCGTCCTGCTTTACCGTTACCAAAGCGCCATCGGGGCACACCGCGACGCAGAGATTGCACCCCTTGCATGCTTCGGGATTGATCGTGATGGACAAGAGCCCGCCGGCGCCCTTCTGTTTCCGTTCGACGGCATCGTAGAATGGCTTGGTGCGGGCGAGCGGGAATTCGGCGAGCCGCGCATTCACCGCCTGAAACTCCGGTTCCGCGGCAGCCTTTCGTTTTGCATCCCATCCGAGCTTGTCGGTGACGGCGCGATACGACGTCGACCAGGCGTCGGCAACGGGTGATGCCGGATTCTGGTCGATGATCTTCCGCGCTTCGCGGGCCCAGTGCTTCGCGATCGGACGGATGCGCTCCATGCGCAGTCCATTCACCGAAGCGTCGATCGCAGCGGTGAGCAGATCCTCGATGCTGTTGACGAGACCCGGAATTGCCGAGTCCGGGCACTGAGTCCAGCACTGCCCGCATCCCGTGCACTTCTCCGCAATGAAATCGGGCACCTCGAGCCGCACGCCGCTCATGTCGCGCACGGCACCGGTGGCGGCGGGGATCGTGCTGATCGCGGCGAACGGATCGGCGATACCGTCCTGTCCCAACTGGCAGAGCGCGCAGACCTGCTCCCAGAAGCGGCCGGGATTAGCAGGTCCTTGTTCCGCGTCCGGCGAATCGAGAAGCATCGGCATTTGCGGAACCTTGCCGGGCTCATCGGCAAACTCGCCGGCGGCCGGCTCCACCGCGTGCACTTCGTCGAAGCCGCGGCGGATCACGCGCAGGTTGTCCTCTACTACCTGTTCACCCTTGGATGCGAACTTCTTCGAGAGCTGCTTGCGAATTCCCTCGAAGACGGACTTCTCACTCACTCCCTCGCGAGAGAGAAGAGGCGACGTGGCGAAGAATGCACCCATGAACGCCGCGCCCTGCATCCGATACCGCAGCTCAGCGTCTGAAGCCTCCTTGCGCGCGATTGCGAATGCGTCGAGCACGTACAGCTTGATCTTTCGGTCGCGAATCGTGTGTCGGGCTTTCGCGGGCAGGCTCTGCCAGAACGATTCAGGAGACAGATCGCTCTGGATCACGAACACGCCGCCTTCGGCGAGCCCGTCGAGAGGATCGCTGTGGCGGAAAACGTTAGGGTCGGGAGAAAGCACGACATCCACATGCCGAAGCTCGCAGTTGAGGCGAATCGGCTCGTGGGCGAACACCGCATAGAACGTCGTCGGCTGGCCCTTCTTCTCCGAGCCGTACTTTGGATTCGCCTTGATGTGGAGCCCGAAGAGCTCGAAGGCGGTCATCGCCAGGTTCTTCCCCATCGTTATCGCGCCCCATCCACCAACGGAATGGATGCGCACCGCGGTCGAGCCCTGGGGAAGCAGGTTTACATCGCCAGCCGAGTGAACGGCGAGCTCGGTGAGCCGAGGATAGCTGTCGATGAGCTTCTCCTGCCAGATCTGAAGCTTCGGTATCCGCGTGCCTTCGCGAATGAAATCGATACCGATGTAGACCTGTCGCGTGCGTGCGTTGCCCGGCAGCATGTTGTCCACCGCAGCGACGATGTCGCCGGGCTGCAGGTCGCGGCTGCCGAGACCAAAACACGCGCTGAAGAAGTCGGGGACCTGCTCACCACGAATGGAAGGAACGCCTTCGTATGGTAGCGGCGCTCCTGAAGCGACTCGGCCATTCTCGACGGCTTTCGACATCGCCGCGCGAATTTCACGGAGCAGCGGCGCATCTGCAGCGAGTGGCTGGTCTGTGCGCTCCATCACCACGACGCCTTTTTTCCCTGCCAGCAGACGAGTAAGCACGTCCACCGGGAATGGCCGGAACATCGTGAGATTGATCACCCCAACCTTGAGCGCCCGTGTCGAGCGCAGATGGTCCGCCACAGCTTCGGCGTTCGATACCACGGACCCCTGGCCGAGGATCACCCAGTCTGCATCATCGGTACGGTAGCCCGACACTCGCGCATACTTGCGCCCGGTGAGGGCCGCGTATTCATCGAACGCGCGATCGGTGAGATCGGCGATGTGGTCGAAGTAGAAAGGCCTCTGAGCGGCCACACCCTGGGCGTAGCTGTCCTGATTCTGCACAACGCCGAGCATTGCGGGATAATCGAGATCGAACGACTCCGGAATACGGCGGCGCCGATCACCGAACACAAGCCGCTGTGCGGGCGTGGGTGAGTCGATCATGTCCGCGGGATCTCCGAGAAACTCCCTGATGAGATCGCGCTCGGGCAGTCGCAGCGATTCGATCACATGACTCGTGAGAAATCCGTCCTGCGCGATGATGCCGGGATTGAGTGAGAGCTCCGCGATGCGGTGCGCAATCAGATTCAGGTCGGCGCACTCCTGAACGTCTTTCGCGAAGATCTGGAAGAAGCCGGTGTCGTCCACCGCGTGATAATCGTCGTGGCCTGCGTGCACGTTGAGCGCATGCTTCGTCATCGCACGGGCGGCGACGTTGAGCACGTACGTCAGTCGCTTGCCGACCGCGGCATAGAGCGACTCGTGCATGTACGCGATTCCCTGCCCGCTCGAGAAGTTGGTCGCTCGAAGTCCCGACATCGACATTCCCGCCGTCACGGCGGCGGCGGCATGTTCACCCTCGGGTTCAAAAAAGAGGAGGCGGCGGCCGTTGACATTGCGTTTCCCCTCGGCCACTGCGACGGCCCACCCTTCGCCCATCTGAGTAGACGGCGTGATTGGATAGGCGCCCGCTGCTTCGCTCGCCGCGGTTTCCATCGCGACCACGGCGCTGCCGCCGTCGAGCGCCCGGAGTACACCCGGATAGGCAGGTTCGGCCGATGCGGCCTCTTTCGGCTTCGAGAAAGTCCAGAGCTTCATTGTGAATAACTCCCGGCCATTTCCGGAACGTGCGCGAATTGCGCACCGGAAAGCCACACGATCGCACCCGTCGGGCACCGTTCCACTGCTCGCGGCTCGGCCAGCGCGATCTTGTCGTAGTTCACCACGGCCACTCCACTGGCAACGCTGATCAATCCCTCGATGGCATCCTGCACGCACTTGCCACACGCCGTGCACGCCACCTTGCACTGCTCGAGAGCTTCGTCGCCACCAATCAGGTTTTTGCACTGCACGAGCAGCCCGGCGTTCACCGGCAGCAGCTCGAACAGCGACTTCGGGCACGCTTCCACGCAGTCGCCGCACGCTGTGCACTTCTCGATGTCCACAACCGGAAGCCCGGTCTCACTCATGTGGATCGCGTCGAAGTCGCACACACGCTCGCAGTCGGCGAGCCCGAGGCAACCCCACGCGCATCCCTTCCCTCCGCCGGCGACCGCCGCGGCCGCCGCGCAGGTGGGGAGCCCGCGATATTCGGCCTGGTAGCCGGCGACATCGTTGCCCCCTGCACAGAACAGTCGCGCAACATTCTTCACTGCTTCCCCGGCATCCACTCCGAGGAAATCGGCGATCTGCTCGCGCGCCGCTTCGCCCGACACAGTGCACTGCGCCGGCGTCACCTTTCCTTCCACGGCCTGCTCGGCGAACGCGCGGCAACCGGGCAGCCCGCAGGCTCCGCAGTTGGCGTTCGGCAGCATCTGCGCGACGATGTCGATGCGCGGATCTTCCCAC
>JAHFCS010000324.1 GCA_023249395.1 Gemmatimonadota bacterium | reverse complement strand
CCCAGCCAGAAACCAGACTCCGGGTGCGGTCTCGGTCACCTCGATCGTCACCGGCTGCGGCGCGGGCGGCGCGGGCGGCGTGGAACGAAGCGTCGCCGGCGCAGCGAGATCACCGGTCTGGGCGTTCACCTGCACACTTCCCATCCGGATATCGGAAATCGTCCAGCGGTTGTCCAGTTTCTGGATCACTCGAGCGGGGAGCTTGATTCCGTCGAAAGACTGCCAATCCTGGAACTCGGTCTCGAGGACAACATCGCCTAACATCGGATGATACACAGTCTGTTGGATGCGTATGGGCAGATTGGTACGCGGATCGATCAACATCCCGAATTCAGCGCCGCGAAAGTTAAACGATACTTGGCGAAGACCACCTTGTCGTCCGGCGTTCGTAACTCGCGAGCCACGCGCGAACGCCGCCCGAAGGAAGCCGATTGGGTGATGGATCAGCTCCATTTCCGGATCGGTTACAAGCCGGCCGGTCGCGACGCGGGAGCTCCCGTCAGGAAGGATGTCGAACCCTAGCTGACCGTCGCCGGCTGCGATCTGACGCTGCGGTGCGGCATTTCCCGTCACGAATCGCGGAGTGCGAACCTGTTCCTGTCGCCACCGCCGCGCTGAGAAATCCACGAGCCGCCGGAACTCGCTGACCTCGTATACCGGCAGCGAGTCGTCAGGAGCCGCATTCTGTCCGAGATTGAAGTTCCGGCCCTGGCCCAGCATGACAAGGCTCCGCACCGCCAGGATGCGATTCTTCCCACCCATGGCGCGCGCCACCGCATCGAGCGGCGGAGTGGAGAGAACGCGCTGCGCCGAAGGAGAGCCGGTCGGAACGACGGAAACCAGCGCCAAGAGAACGCAAGCCTTGTATGGGCGACATCCGATGGAGCGCATCATCTACCTCCTGTGTGGCATGAAGTTATCGCGGATTAAGTCTCTCCGGCGACACCGACTCGCCGCACCGGCCGCTTGCCTTTCGACCCCCCGTCAGCCTGTAATATGAGACATTCTCCGGTAACGGATTTGCCGGCTGTGCGTCCGTTTAGACAGGGGGGACTCTCTCTCGCAGGATGACCCATGACTCCAGGTACAAAATCAATACTGCTTCTCGGAGCTACGGGCCTCGTCGGACGGGAGTGTCTTCGGCTGCTCGTCGAAAACGACCGCTTCAACCGAATCGTGGTGCTTTCACGCAGGCCACTGGATGGTGAGTTCGCTAATCCCAAGGTCGAGTCTCATGTGGTGGATTTCGACCACCTGACCGCCGCCGCGCCGTTATTCGGCGTCGACCAGATCATTTGCGCCCTTGGAACCACGATTGGTCAAGCAGGGTCACGGGACCGGTTCCGAACTGTGGATCTCGTCTATCCGCTGACGGCGGCGCACCTCGGGATCGAGCGCAAAGTCTCCCACTTTCTGCTCGTAAGCGCCCTCGGCGCAAATGCCGGATCGCTGCTATTCTACAACCGCATCAAGGGAGAGCTGGAGGAGGCTGTCAGCGCCTTGCCTTACCCGTCGCTGACGATAGCGCGTCCGTCAGTATTGGTGGGAAAGCGTGACCATCCGCGCACCGGCGAAAGCATAGCAGCGGCTCTGCGAGTCGCGTTCCCACCTCGTCTCCGACCCATCAAGGCATCCGATGTCGCACGCGCCCTGGTGCACCAGGCCGTTCTCGACGAGCCCGGACGGCGCGTGCTCCTGTCAGCTGAGCTGCGCAAGATCGCGCGCGTTCCACTTCCATCTGGATCCGGCGAAAAATCCGCGCGGCTCGAACACGAGCCATTCCCGCGGTCATCGGTTGCGTGACAGTGGACACGCTACGAGCTTAGAATAAGGGCATAAAATGCTCCTCCGGCCGGACCTCGCGGCCGTTGATGCCTTCCCGATAAACCGCAATCTCGATGAGCACACTCAACGGAAAATTCGTCTGGCCGGTCATTCTCGCCCTGGGGGTGGTGCTGGCGGGGGGTGGCTACGCGATGGGACGAAAGAACCAGTCGCGCGAGGCCTCGATCCCGGCTGGGCCGATGGACTCTACCGCACTTGCGCAGGCGACCTACGAGCATTGCAGCCGCCTCAACGGCGACGCGAAGATGGATTGCTACTCGAAGACGCTCGACTCTCTCGCCACTCGAGGCGAGGTCCGGGTGGCGATGGGCACCCTTTCGCGGCTCCAACTTCTCGACGTCGACGTGAAGCGCGACGGGCATGTCTACGCGCACGGCATTGGCATCTCCGCTGGGAAGCGCGGAGGCGACGTCGCAAAGACATTCGCGATGTGCGACGAGAGCAATCAATCTGGATGTTATCACGGCGTCATTCAGGCGTACTTCGACGCCGCGAAAACAATCGGCCCGAAGGAAGTCAACGCGCTCTGCAGCGCATTTCGCACCAGCGCAGCCGACCAGTGGCTTCGATTTCAGTGCGTGCACGGCACCGGCCACGGCCTGACGATGATCTATGGCCACGATCTGCCGAAGGCGCTGACCGCTTGCGATTACCTCGCCGAAACCTGGGACCGGAGGTCCTGCTATGGCGGGGCGTTCATGGAAAACATCGTCTACGTGACGAATCCCCACAGCCCAGCGCATGACCTTGGCTCCCGCTCCGAGATGCACATGGCCGGAATGGACCACGCCGAGTCCGATTTCAAGGCGATCGATCCGGCCGATCCGCTTTACCCGTGCTCGATCATGGCGGAGCAATACCTGGTCTCCTGCTACGAGATGCAGACGTCGGTGATGCTGTACCTCAACCGGGGCAACATCGGCGCTGCGGCGAAAACGTGCGACACGGCTCCAGGGAAGATGAAGTACGTCTGCTACCAGAGCCTCGGCCGCGACATCAGCTCGTATTCTCTGCAGGATTACGACAAGTCGATCGCGATGTGCTCGCTCGGCACTCCGAAGTATCAGCCATGGTGTTATGTCGGCCTGGTGAAGAATTTCGTCGACCTTAATGCGAGAGCCGACGACGGTCTGCGCTTCTGCCACAAAGTGCCCGCCCTGGCGAACAAGCTGAAATGTTACGAAGCGGTGGGCGAGCAGATTGGAAACCTCAGGAATGAAAGCGAGGCGCGACGAGCGCTTTGTGAGCCCTCAGAGCCGGCCTATCTCCCGGCGTGTCTGTACGGAGCGCGCGTGAGCTCCGAAGAGCCACTGCTGCTGGGCAAGCTCAACGCCGAGGCGGGCGACTGATGGTCAAAGGCGCCGGCGGGGAGGGACCGGGTCGGCAATCAAAAGCAGGTGGGGAAGCGTGTCATGAGCTAGATTCCATTACCGACATATATGGGAATCAAATGGTAAAAGAGTTCGAGTTCGTGGATGCAGGAAGGACATTCACCTGCTGCGCCGAGGCCCCCCTTGCAAGCCGCCCGGAGAAATGGTGGTGGTTTCGGGTCTCTACAGACGATCGCCACCGTTATGCGCCTTTCGAGGCGGCTGCGAGCGACACGAAAGCCGGTGTGCAGAAGCGCATAGTCGCCTACTACGAGTCTGTTCTGGCAGCCCGTGCGCGGCCGGCCGCGAATCCATGGCGTCGTCCCGACCCGAAGGCCGTCACCCCCGCAGTCGCCGGCGCGGCCATACCGGCGGTTGTCGAAGGGCCCGTCGCGATCGCGAAATAGCAAAGCGGCAGCGAGCTTCGGTTCAGGCGGGCCCCCACACGCGCTCCGCCTGCTGCAGATGGCGGTGCTGATGC
>JAHFCS010000323.1 GCA_023249395.1 Gemmatimonadota bacterium | reverse complement strand
AGTATCAGTATATTACTAAATACCGCATCTCCCCGAACACTTACGGTGTGCCGCTCCGCCACGCGGTGAAGAGCGAGTCGCGCTTCAGCGGCAACCACTCATACGGCGCGTCGGCGTCAGCACCCTTCCGGCGAAGCAGATAGACGGACCGCCCGGGGTACGCCTCCACCATGAGCGAGTCGCGCGCCTGCAGGTCGCGCGCGTAGACATTCCCGCTCCCACGCTCGAGCAGCAGGGGCGCCAAGTGCGTGTAACCCACCCGGTCGTCGTTGATACGCGCCACGCATGTCCGGTCGTACATCGCGCCCGGGAGCAGCTTCTCCGTGCTGTCCGGCGAGAGCGGACTCGTATGCACGCGCGAGGAATCGACGAGCAACGGCGCGAGCCGCGCTTCCGCGGCCACGCCGTGGACATCATTCCGCTCGATGTCGCGCAGCGCTTTGTCCAGCAGGCACGCGTCCACACCGTGGTACAGCGCCGCCGCCGCGCTCCGCGAAACGCCGCGCTCCCACATGCGCGTCGTGATCTGGGCGCCCCAGCTCTCGCGCACGAACACCAATGCGTTCCGCACACCAGCACTCGCGGACTCGGCCGTGTAGTTCACACGCATCGACGTAAGTCCGCTCCGGTATTGGACGACGCGCTGAGGGAGCGAAAACCCCACTGCCATCACCACCCCCGTTGCGAGTGCAGCGTTCGTGCCGACCCAAACACGTCCCGGACCCAAGCGTTCGCGCACGAGACCCGGAAGCCGCGCCGCAAACAGAACGAGCACGGGGAGCCATGGAAACACGAACCGGGGGCCGAGGAAGAATCCGTCGTGCCAGTATGCAAAGTAGAGAGCGCCCAGCAACACGGAACTCGCGAGGAGATAGCGGTCAAGTGCGGCAAGCCGCCTGGTGAGCGCGAGCGAGGCGATCACCGGAAGCAGCGCGGGAAAGGGCGTCTCGAAGAGATATGTTTGGAGCCGCGTGACGTACAGCGAGATCAGCTCGAGTCCGCGTGAAGGCGTGTGTGCCGCGCCCCACGGAGCCGTGTGAAATCCAAGTCCGTGCGCCTTGCCCCAGAGCACTTCGTATCCAAAAACGAGCGGCGAGCCGGTGCTCTTCGCATTTACCCACATCATCGCGCCAAACGGAATCGCCACGCCAAAGCCCGACGCGACGACGTCAACCCACCGCCGCTTGTCGCGCCACGCGAGCGACAGCAGCCATACGGCAGCGGGCAGCGCAAAGGCGAACGCATCCAACGGACGAATCGCCGCCGCCGCTCCCAGTCCGATCCCGTTCACGAACGCCCATCCCACGCGGGGGCCTTCGCTCGCAGCAGCCCTCGCCAATCCGAGCGTCGCCAGCAAGAGCCACATGAGCGCCGTTGCGTGATTCATGTGCGAACCGAACATGAATGCGCCGAACGGAGTGGCCGCAAAGAGAAGAGTGGCGCTGATGTGGAACGCGCGCGAGGCCCCAGGGTCCGTCAGCTTCACCAGCCGTGCAAACACCGCGACGGATATCGCGCCGCAAGCGGGACCCACCAACCATGGAACGCGAACGAGCTCGCCGAGGGCAAGCATCGCGGGTCCCCCTGGCGGGAACTGTGAGTACACCTTGTCACTCGTATCGACGACGTGCAGGGTCGAGAAGAACTCCCGATGGGCTGCCACTGGCAGCCACAAGTGCCCGGACGTGAAAATGCGAGCTTGAAGCAGCTGCACGATTTCGTCAATCAAGAGCGGCTTCCCGGAAAAGACCACGCGCGCGATCGTCGCGTATAGCAGGAACGCCCCGAGCGGAAGCAACCAGGAAAACAGACTCGACACGCGATCGTCCGAATCAGTCTGCCGAACGGCCGCTGACGGTCTGCGCAGCAGAACCGCAGCGACGACCGCGATGCCGAGGCAGATGACCGATCCGTAACCCCACTCGATGAAGCGGTGCGCGTATGCGCGGTCGACTTCGCCGCCGGGAAGCCAATTGGCAATCGGGAGGAATCCGAGGATCGCGAGTGCGATCGCGATCAGGGGCGCGATCGTTCGATCTCCAGGATGAGATTCTGCAGATCCGCCGGACTCACTCCCGGCACGCTCGCGGCTTGCGCAAGCGAGAGCGGTTTGAGCGCCGCGAGCTTCTGCCGCGATTCCATCGAGAGCGTGCGCATCAGCTCGTACGGCGCGTCGTGCGGCAGCGCGTACTCGCCCATGCGCCGGAGCCGGTCGGCGCGGTAGCGCTCCTTCACGAAGTAGCCGGCGTACTTGAGCTCGAGTTCCACCGTTACGAGCGCATCGCGCGAAAGTTCCTCGGTAACTCCGGTCGACGTGAAAAGTGCGCCAAGCGACACGCCTTGGCGCTTGGCCAGTTCCGCCACCCGCACCGTATGCGCGAGCGGCGCCGTGCCTGCCGCAACGAGCTGCGCGTCAACCTGGTCTGCGCGCGCCTGTGTTTCGTGCGCGAGATGCTGCACGCGATCCACATCCGTGACGCGGCGTGCGATGGCACGCCGTTCGTCATCGTCGTAGAGTCCGAGTGCAAGGCCAGCGCCCGAAAGCCGCCGCAGCGCATTGTCCTGTCGCACCGTGAGCCGGAACTCCGATCGCGACGTGAACAGCCGGTAGGGCTCATCCACGCCGCGCGCGACGAGGTCGTCCACGAGCACTCCGATATATGACGTCTCACGGCCGAGCGTCACCGGCTCGCGAGCGGTAGCACGCAGCGCGGCGTTCAATCCGGCCACGACACCCTGTGCGCCCGCTTCTTCGTAGCCGGTCGTGCCGTTGATCTGTCCCGCAAAGAAGAGCCCGGCGATCGCCCGCACTTCGAGCCACGGGAAAAGCTGCGTGGGCGGATAGTAGTCGTACTCGATGGCGTACCCCGGCCGTGTCATCTCAACGTTGCCGAGTCCGGGAACGGAACGAAGCATCTGCAACTGCACCGCCGCTGGGAGCGACGTGGAGAGTCCGTTCACGTACATCTCGCTCGTGTCGAGTCCTTCGGGTTCCAGGAATACCTGGTGCCGCTCGGCGTCGGGAAAGCGGAGGATCTTGTCTTCGATCGACGGGCAGTAACGCGGACCGCGAGCCCCAATCGCCCCGCCGTACATGGCGGATTCCTTGAGATGCGTTGCGACGATTTCTTTTGTCGACGCGCCGGCATAGGTGATCCAGCACGGCACTTGCTCCAGGGGACGAAGAATGCGGGAAGTACGTGCCTGGTGCGGAACGGCCTCTCTTCGGCGGGCCGGCTCCCAAAAAGCCGACCACTCATAGTGAAAGTCTTCGAGTTCTGATTCCTGCCGTACGAGCACGGAACGATCAACCGTCGTTCCGTCGATTCTTGGCGGCGTTCCCGTCTTGAATCGTGCAGAAGTGATCCCGACGCTCGCAATCTGTTCGGCGAGATGCGTCGTGGCCTCCTCGCCTGCACGGCCGCCGCTCACCTGAGAGTCCATGCCTATGTGAATGCGGCCATGCAGGAACGTTCCGGTGGTGATCACGACGGAGTGTGCATACAGCCGCACGCCGGACATCGTTTCGACGCCGGTCACGCGCGCGTCACCGCTCGCGAAGAGGAGGCGTCGCACCGTTCCCTCCACGAGCGTCACGCCCCGCTTTGACTCCACAAGATTCCGCACGGCTTTGCGGTACAAAGCGCGATCGCATTGCGAACGCGGCGCCCACACGGCCGGGCCCTTGCCGCGATTCAGCATGCGGAATTGGATCGATGCGAGATCGGTC
>JAHFCS010000322.1 GCA_023249395.1 Gemmatimonadota bacterium | reverse complement strand
AAGAGTACCGGGCATTCGATTTGGCCTCGGCGAGATCCTGGGCTGAAACCGCGGTGGTTCTCGCTTTCGCAGCGGTCCTGAGAATCTCGTCGCGGACATAGGCGACGTCTTCGGATTTCTTCACTCGCGCCGTAATCGTGAACAGCTCCGGATCGGCGTTGCTCGTGTTCCCAGCGCCAAGACCGTCGACCTTTTGCTCGCGCTGCACGAGCTTCTTGTAAATCTCCGATGTCGGGCCGAACCATAGCGTCGCGACCATGTCCATCGCCGCGTTGTCGTTGTTCGTCTCGGAGAAAGCGGGATTTCGGAAGGCTACAAAGAGGTAGGAAAGCGTCGGGCTGGTCCACTCGACGTGCGCATACTTCGGCCCTGTTGGCGGAGGCTCCTTCGGGATGTTTACAGAGAAGGTGCCGTGCTTCCATCCGCCCCAGTACTTCTCGATGAGTGGCATGACCTCGGCAGGCGTCACGTCGCCGGCGACAATGATCGTCGTCCGCTCCGGGCGGTACCACCGGTCGAAGAACGTCTTCGAGTACTCGAACTGCGTCGGCATGTTCTCGATGTCCTTGATGAAGCCCATCGTCGTGTGCTTGTAGGTGTGCGTGGTGAAGGCGCTGTCGCGCACAACCTCGTAAAGCTTGTTGCCGGGGCTCGCCGAGTTCTTGTTGTATTCGCCGAGGACGGCTCGTGACTCGGTTTTGAACGCCTCTTCGCTGTAGGAGAGATTCTGGAACCGGTCCGCCTCGAGGGCGAGCATCTGGCCGAGGTCTTCCTTGGCGAAGGTGATGTAGTAGTTGGTGTAGTCGTCGGTCGTGTAGGCGTTTTCGCGGGCGCCCGCCCTAGTGATCAGCTCGTTGGCCTGCTCCTGCGTCATCGTCTTCGTGCCGCGCGACATGATGTGCTCGAAGAAGTGCGCGAAACCCGACTTGCCCGGCTCGACCTCATTCCGCGATCCCGTCTGAACGGGAACCTGGAGGGATACGATGTTCGGGAACCCCGTCGGAACGATGATGACCTTGAGACCGTTGGCGAGAGTCCTCTCGGTAGCCTTGAAGGGGAGGATACTTCCGGAGGCAGAGGCGCCGGCGGATTTCTGTTGCGCGACGGCCGTACCGGATCCAGCGAGTATTATCGCTGTCGCGAGAACGGCGAGTGAAAGGCGCTTCGTCATTGGATTGTCGTTGAGTTGAGAGGTCTACTTCAGGGCTCGCCGCAGGACGACTCCGTCCAGCTTCTCGAGCGGCTTCACGCCGAGGAGCTGTGCCAGCGTCGGTGCGATGTCCACCGTACGTACGAATTCGTTGTAGCGGCCCGGCGCAAAGCCGGGACCGTAGAAAATTATTGGAACATTGCTGTCGTAATCGTAAGGCGAGCCGTGGGTCGTGACGAGTCCCGCCCAGATGCTGCCTTTGGTGAGCGTAGCGACGAGCTCGACGGGGTAATCGGGCGGAATCTGGTGGACCCAGCGCCGCGTAATCGGGTCATTGATCGTGTCGCCCTTGAGCAGATCCTTGAAGCGGTCGATGCGAAAGACGCCTGGTATTTGTTTCGCGGCCTGCTGGAAGAGCGTAAGAACGGAGTCGGCCTTCACGTGCGCTTTGGCGAATGCAGCGCGGTCAATCAACACCACCTGCTGATCGACCTCGACCGCCATCGTGTCAACCTGCAGCGCCTTGAGGCGGTCGTGAATAAACTCGAGAGCCGGGAGGAGTGTAACCCGCATCGGCCGCGGAGTCATGGTCGGCGGATCGAGCTCCGGTATCGTCGCAAAGCCGTGGTCGGCGGTGAGAACGACGACGACGCGTGACGGATCCCGAAGCTTGAAAAGAGAGTCGAGCAGCACACCGATGGTGCGATCGACGCGCAGCACTTCGTCGTGAGCCTCCTTCGAGTCCGGCCCATATCTGTGGTTGATGAGATCGTTGGCCGAAAGCGACACTGCCAGGACGTCAGTCCCAGGTCCCTGTCCCAGGTGCAGCGCTTCGACTCCCGCGAGTGCGAACGCGACGGTTACGTCGTCGATGAACGGCATGGTTCGGATCAGGCTCGCCGCAGCCATTGAGTCAGGGGGAAGTAGGTGCGGGAAGACGACATCGGTACCGCCTCCCTCGACGGCAACACTGTCCCGCTCTTGATAAGCGCTGTCGGGAAGCAGCGGCGTCCAGCTCTTCCCGGCGTAGGTCATGGGAAGATTCCGCGCATTGAACTTCATGACCCAGTCAGGGAGCGAGTCGGCGTAATAGCGGCTGGTCGTGAACTCCCCGTCGCCCGGGTACCAGTATACCTCCTGCTTCGAGGTGCCGACCGGAAGAATCGCCCCACGGTCCTTCATGGAAGCCGAGAGGGCGCGAGAGCGTGAATCCCGGGCCCTGATCCAGTCCACGAGGGTCGTGCCATGGAAGCGGCGAGGCGACGCGCCAACAACGCCCGAGAATCCGAGCAGCGGAGACGCTTCGTCGATGACTCCAAGGCGATTGGCTGCTATTCCGGTGGAGCGCGGGAAACGTCCCGACAGCAGACTGGCATGGCCCGGCGCAGTCTCGGTGATCGCGTGGTCCTGTTGGGCGCCGGTGAACCACGCGCCGCCACTCGTGAGTCGGGCGAGTCCGCCGCGGAGCTGCGGTCCGAATTTTTCGAGATTCCCCTCGCGAAATCCGTCGATCGTGATCATTACTACAAGCGAGGGCTTCGCGGCCGCCGGGGCGGTCGCGGCGGCAGGGGCGGGGGATGCGCCGGGGGCGGGGACGCTGGCGGACTGCGCCTTGGCGCAGCCCGCGGCAAGGACAACCCCGAAACAGAGCTGAAGGATTCGATGCATGGGCCCAATTTGGGCGGCGGCCCACGCTGCGGCAACTATGGCGTGAAGCGGGTCCCGCCACGAATATTACAGCGAACTTTCGCGGAGTCCGACTGAGATGGCGAACAAGGCGGCCGGTTTTTTCGAGCAGCCGGCGACGAGGGTCGTCCTCAAGGTTGTCATATACTACGCGGTGCTGATCGCCGTTCAGTCCGTGGTCCACCGCATCGTGCCGCTGACATCCGGCATCGCGGGAAACCTGCTGGAGCCGATGTTCGGTGGTGCTCAGGCGGCGACCGCAAAGGGAAGGCCGGCCATATTGCCCGATGGCGAGACGCTCGCGGTCACGGTCTCGGTGGCGATGATTGCGTCGATTCTTCTTTCTCTTCCGGTCGCGTGGATATATCAGCTCACGAGGGCGAAGCGCGGATACCAGCAGTCGGTGGTTCAGCTGCTCATCATTCTTCCGCTGGTCGTGGCGGGGATAGTCGTGCTCGTCAAGTACAGTGTCGCGCTCGCGTTCAGTCTCGCGGGAATCGTCGCCGCAGTGCGATTCCGCAATACGCTCGACGACAGCAAGGACGCCGTCTACGTTTTCCTCGCTACCGGCGTCGGTCTCGCCTCCGCCGTGGACATTCCAGTTGCGACTGCGATCTCGGTGCTGTTCAACGCGACGGTGCTGACGCTCTGGTACACAGACTTCGGTAACGTGCCGGTGGAGCTCGAGGGTCGCATTGCCGCGCGCCGGCTCAAGCGTGCACGGGAGCTCGCCCGGACGGGCACCTTCGTAGCGCAGATCGACAACGAAGTGCTCCAGAACATGACTCGCGAGCAGCTCGAGGGTGTGGCAGAGCTAGCGTGGAAGCGAGCCCGGGACGATGGCGAGAAGAAGGCGCCCGCTCCGGGAAAGGAGTTGCGGCTCAGGGTGAGAACGAAGA
>JAHFCS010000321.1 GCA_023249395.1 Gemmatimonadota bacterium | reverse complement strand
TCGGATCTACCGTGGGATACGCCGAGAACTGATAGCACGGCCCTGACTGTACGAGGTTTGTCGAGCCAAGACACGGGGACGCGAGCGAAAGAATGGTGACGAGATGCCCGCGCTGGTCGCCTTCAGCATCCTGTGGAGGTATGGTGATCGCGGCGCTGTAGAGGAGAGCGACCTCGCGGCCGCCAGCGATATCCTGGATTACGCCGGCTGCGCCGCCGGGCTCGAGCGCTGCCGGAGGAATATTCGGCAGCGGGTAGCCAACGTACTCGAACAGCGTGTTCCAATGATTCACCATCGCCGCTGACTTCGACGCGAAGTACGGAACGTCGCTCGGATTCGGCGTCAGCACATCACCGAAGTGCTCGATGGTGTACTGGACGTAATAAAGCATTCTCTCTTTCGCCAGCGGCAGGTTTGACCCGCACACGGCCTGTATCGCCGCCAACCGCTGAATCCCGTCGTCGAGTACATCTCCCGCGGGGAAGAGACGCCCTTGTTCCACCTGCGCCTGGTGAAAAACCAGATTATCGCACGCGGACGCGACAACGACGTTTGTCGGCGAGTGCACGGTCGGCGGAGCCGTTATGCGCGGCCCGTCGTTGTCGCAACCGGTTACGGCCAATGCAGCCAGTGCTACGATAAAAAGGGGAGTGAACCGCATTGTCCTGTCCTCGAAAGTAGGTTTTTCGGCGCGAATGAACGCATTCATCGGTCGCGCCGGAAGCCCTCTAAATAGCTGGTGTCCCAACCTGGCGCCAGTGACCTTGTGCCTTCTGAGTCGTCAGCCGGCCCGCCATCCTCGGCGCACGTGGTTCAGGGCCGCTAACCCCCGCCGACGAGCTCCGCAAATCTAGGGTCCTGCTTCAATTGCCTGTACCACCAGGATTGGCTCTCCTTGAGGCCGGCCAAGTGCGCCGGATGCTCCGACAGGTAGCGGCGCAGGAGTGCAAACGCCTCGTCGGTGTCTTTGGGGTTATTGAACAAGGTCCGGATGAATGCCTCGATAGAGAGGAGCTCGCCCTCAGGATCGTCGTTTCTGTCCGCGCGGGCGGCAACAAGCAAATGCCGAGCACTGTCCTGCATTCCGGCCCGTGCGAGTCCGGCAGCAATCAGCATCTTCGCTTCGTGCTGGCCGTACTTCCATTCCGTCGGCTGCGAAATCGACTGGAGCCGCGAGTACTGCGCCCAGGCGGCCGGAATGTCAGGCTTGACGGCATTGGTGGTGAGCAGCCAGAGGTGACACCGCACAAAAAAGGTATTGTTCGGAAAACGCCGCCCTCCCTCGTCGCAAAACTTCACGGCATCCGGAAACTGCTCCAGATCGTATGAGGTTGCATACAGCCGCCACAGCAACCTGTCGGTTCCGCTCAGGTAGGCGTCCTCGTCGTAAGCCCTCATCGCGGTGAGCTTGGCCTGTGTGAAATCGTCCTTCTGGTTGTAGATCTGGCTGAGCTGAGCCCACGCTGTTGCCTTCGACGGCTTGACTGCGACGGCGGCCTTCAAGTCCTTCTCGGCGTCACTCAGCAGGGCAGTCGCTTCACGCTGGTTGTCCGCCAGTCCCAGCTTCCATTTCTGGTAGCGCAGCAACCCGCGGTTCTCGAGAGCGTCCGCATTGCGC
Source organism: Gemmatimonadota bacterium (assembly GCA_023249395.1). Classification (GTDB taxonomy): domain Bacteria; phylum Gemmatimonadota; class Gemmatimonadetes; order Gemmatimonadales; family Gemmatimonadaceae; genus UBA4720. The sequence goes on along the minus strand of JAHFCS010000321.1, from coordinate 2,119 downwards.
GGGTCGAGTGCCAGGGCGCGTTCGGCGTGTCCAAGGCCGCGTTCAATCAATGGCTTTGCCCCGAGAGCGCCTCCGGCCGTCTTGGCCTCTGCGAGCGCCAGGCCGGCGCGCGCGGAGATCGGATCGACCCATTTGGGGTCGAGCTGTTCGGACTGTGCGAGCAACGAATCGCCGAGCGCGAAGCTGCGCTGGCTCGCGGCGGTGTCGGCGTTGGCCGACTGTTCCTCGCCATCCTTCTTCGTCTTGTTCGCGCGCTGCAGCAGCGTCCAGGCGGCGACGTTGGTGGTGCCGGAGCGCTCCTCGCGGAGGCGGACTTCCTCGCCGACGCGCGATCGCAGAAAGTCGGCGACTCGGCGCGCGAGACTGTCGCGGACAGAAAGGAGATCTCCCTTCGGCTGCTCGAAGCTCTCACGCTTGAGATCGGCTCCGCTGTTTCCATCGATCAGGCGTACTGAAACCCGGAGCTTGTCGCCCGCTTCTTCGACGGACCCACGCACCAGAGTGCCGGCGCTGAGTGACTTCGCGATGCTGTCAGGCGCTGCGTCGGAGCCTTTGAACATCGCTGCGCCACCCTTTGAAACGACGTCGAGCGCCTGTACCTGCGAGAGCTGGTCTATCAGGCTCTCGGTCAATCCGTCGGCCATGTACGCGAGCTGATGCGAAGGACTGACATCGTCGAAGTACATCACCGCGACTCGGCTCGGATCGAACCCGCTGGTCGCAGCGCCGGCCGTCCCCGAGCGGCCGAACAGCCTCCACGCTCCTAGTCCGCCGACAAGGACAAGCACCACCGCCGCTGCCGCGATTGCGTACGTCCTTTTCGACCGAACCTTCGGGATCGGACGCGTGACAGTGCGTCGGTCGATTCTCCGCGTGACCGTCGCATGGTCGATGACACATTCCTTCAGCTCCTGCGCGAAATCACCCAGCGTCGGGAATCTGTCGGCGGGTGACTTTGAAAGCGCGCGCTGGACGAGATCTTCCACCTCGTCCGGAATCGTGTTGCGGACGATCTGCATCGATGGCACTGCGGCCATCGAGTGACGCGCCATGATCGCCTGAGCATTCGGACCCGTGAATGGCGGTTGGCCCGTGAGCATCTCGTACAGCACGCACGCGAGGCTGTACTCGTCGCTGCGGCCGTCGATGTCCTTCTCGGCGAACGACTGCTCGGGACTCATGTAGGTCGGCGTGCCGAGTGAAACACCGGTCTGCGTGAGCGCCGCCGTGTTGCTCATTGTGTTCAGAGCGCGCGCGATACCGAAGTCCGCAACGACAGCATGGCCTTCCTGAAGAAGGATGTTCTCCGGCTTGATGTCGCGGTGGACGACGTTCTTGCGATGCGCGAAATCCAGCGCGCTTGCAACCTCCTGCGTGATGCGGAGAGCGTCCTCGATGGGAAGTATCTTCTCGCGATTCAGCCTATCACGAAGCGACTCTCCCTCGATGAACGGCATGACGTAGAACAGCGAGCCATCGGCCTCGCCGGAGTCGAACAGCTGCAGGATGTGCGGATGGCTCAGGCTCGTCGCGATCTGGATCTCGCGGCGGAAGCGATCGGCGCCAAGCGCCATCGCAAGATCCTCGTGCAGGACCTTGATCGCGACCTTTCTCTCGTGCTTGACGTCGCGCGCGAGAAACACTGTGGCCATGCCTCCCTGGCCCAGCTCGCGTTCGACATCATAGCGATCCTTCAGAGCGGCCTTCAGACGTTCAAGGAGGTCCGACACAGTCGATTCGGGAAAGGGGAAACTGCAATACGATATATGGGGTTACACACTACCGCCAGCACGGGATGGCCGGCTCAACGGGCCATCTCATCTGGCTCGCACAAGACTCCGTTTAGACTACGCTTCAGCGCGAATCGGCGAAGGCGTTCCGACCTTTTCGGGAATCTCCAAAGCCGCGGCAATTCCAGGCTCGCCTGCGGGCCGTGCAGGCGGCTGGCGCACAGGCGCAGGGGTTGGCGCTGCCCCTGGACCCTTCCCTCTTCCGGTTAATCTGCGGAGCGCGGGAGGGACATGCGACCTGACCATCGTCACCCCGTCATCGAGCAGCGTCGACATCACCGGCACGACGAGCAGTGTCAGCAATGTCGATGTGATGAGTCCGCCGATCA
>JAHFCS010000016.1 GCA_023249395.1 Gemmatimonadota bacterium | reverse complement strand
CGCAATCTCCGAGAGGAAGTCCTCGAACTCTCCGTCGTTCAACTCGTCCTTTTTCAGGAGACTTCCCTCGCTGGAGATGTGGCCATCGCCGCTTCCCTCGTCAGCGCCGCCGCGGCGCACCTGCACATCATCGCGAACTAAGATATGCAGATTCGCGGCGTGACGTGTCCTAGCTTAGAGGACCGAACAGAGCGTCGAGGCTGCTGTTCAGATCCGTCTCGAGGTCTATCGGCAGCTCCCTCGAGGCGGCGGTCCCGTCAACTCCACCGAGCGCGTCGCGGAACTCGCCGAAATACAGTCGCACGAGCCCGAGCGTGCTCTCGCGATCGAATGCCGCCAGAAGCAGACACTGCTTTCCACCCGCAGCGCACGCTCCCATGAATACTCCCTGACTGCGTCCACCCTGATGCAGACCGATGAAAGGACTGCCTCCGAGCTGCCGACCGAGCTCTCCGCCGGAGGCGTTTATCGCCGCCGCCAGGGCGCATGCAGTCATCACCTCGGTTGCGCTGTGGAATCCGAACTGTCCCAGGACCTTACCATCTGGTCGCAGAACTATCGCCCGCTGCACGCGAGAATCCTGCACGAATCGTCTGAGCGGCACATCCAGCCAGGCCGCGCTCACCGCGCCCGCTATCATATCCGCTCAGCGGCGCCAAGCATCTCGAGGCGCAGCCTGCCGAGATTGATGCTGGAATTCGTTACCGCAACGAGAACGATGTCGCCCCGCGCCGTGGCGCAAAGGTGGCCACGGTCGGCTTCGAGCCGCACGAACGTGGCCTCACCGAGTCCCGCATCGGCTGCGGCCTGTCGCGTTCTGCGGAAGAGTGAAGACGCGAGCGCTGCCGCCGGCTCCCATCCTTCACCCATCCCGCCGGCGCCGGCGATCAACAGTCCATCCTCTATTCCCACGAGCATAGCGCCGATCACCCCCGGATAACGCTCGATCTGCGCGACGACGGAATCGTATTCGGTGATCACGCCACCTCCTCACGCCATCTGAGAGCGCGCTCGCCGGCGCGATCGAGCAGTCGTCGAACGAATCCCATCGGCACCGCCGGCGCCGCCGCTACGAGGACGATCTCCTCGCCGGCAGTGGGACCTATGGCGAGGTTCGCGTCCTCGCATTCGCACGAGATGGCGTGCCAGCTCCCGAGCGGGAGGTGGCGCATCGCTCTCCCGGCTTCCGCTCCGAGGCCGCCGAGAGCAGACCCGATCTCTGCGCTCACGTCGCGCGCGAGGCTGTCGAGATAGATGCCGGCAATCACCCTGCCGGCCCCGTCGAGGAGCAGCACGGTCTGGTCGCCCTCTCCGATGACATCGGCGAAGGCGTCTCTGGCGCGCTCATCCACTGGCTGCCGCCATTTCCGGCGCGGCTGCGACGACGAGACCGGTGCACGTCATTCCATACACGGTCTTCGCCACCTGGAACTCGCTCACACCAAGCGAGGACGCGATGTCGCGCAGATTTCGCTCTCCGTCGATCATCGTCAGCACCTCCCATTCGCCGGGCCGGAGATCGATCGGTGACTCCGATCCTTCCTCCGCCGGCGCGAGCCGCGGAACCACAAAGGCATCGGGCACGCGGTCCGCCATCCGCGACCACTCGTCTATCCTGCGAGCACCCTCCATCAACAGCGACTCGGTGCTCACCCGAATCGCTGCATCGCCCTCGAACTCATCACTCTCGCCGTCGGTGAACGAGAAACCGCCTTCCTTCCACGAAAACAGCTCGAATACCACGGTCTCGATCTGAAGACGCATGTAGCGCTCGACGTCTCGCCGCGTCACAACGCCCTGCGCGACGAGTATCTCGCCCAGCCTTCGCCTGTCGCCGCGTCGCTGCGCGGTGCGGGCTTCTCGGATCTGCAGCTCGCTCACCTTTTCTGCCTTCAAAAGGAGGACGCCGAGGGTGTGCGGATTGTCACGCATCGTCGCGTGGACGACCGATCCTGACTTGAAGTACACATGGCCTTCGTTGGCGCGGGCAGTCGAGTGCACGCGAAGACGACCGCTCTTCCGTGCCAGGTCGAGCAGCTGGAATACGTCGTGTATCCCGATGTCCTGAAGTGGTCCTTCGATCGCCATCAGCCGTTCTCCAGGCGCGCGATCTGGCTGTATTTCCTGGCAGCCGCGTGATTGGGGTTGAACTTGAGGACGCGGGCGAAAGCCGTCGCGGCGTCCCGGGTGCGCTTCAGATCGAGCAGCGTTTCGCCCAGTACGACGAGCGCCGCGAAGTGGTAAACGTTCGACCTGAGAAGCCCGACGACCCGTCGCAACGCATCGCGCGGACGACCCATGGCGCGATGCACCGCCGCCAGCTCGACCGCTACGGTCTCATCGGACGGCACGGCTCCGAGCACGGCGGAGAGCTCCTTTTCCGCGACATCGTAATCACCGCAAGCCGCGAAGCAGCGCGCGAGAAGAACCATTCCTTCCTTCTCGTCGGCGCCGCGCGCGATCGCGCGCCGAATTTCGGCCATCGCGCGATCGTGTAATCCCTTCGACAGGTAGTCACGCCCGAGAGTGTGATCCGGCACAGCGGCGGCGACGGAGCCGCCGACGGGAATGATGGCGCTGTTTTCGGGCGAATCCATTTCCAGCGTCATCGTTCGCGGGAGTGCGCGCGGGTCGAGCTCGTGCGCGCGATTGGCGCATTCCGTCGCACCGTCGGTGTCTCCAAGTCCGGTGAAGGCATGGCCGAGATTGAGATGCGCCTGGGCCAGCAGTGGATCGCTCTGGATTGCGCGAACGCATGCATCGCGCGCTGCCGCGAAGTCACCGAACTCCAGCAGCACGCGACCGATGCCACCCCACGCGAGAGCATGTTCGGGAAAATCCTGAAGCACCGCGCGATAGGCATCCAGTGAGAGCTGGTAGTGTCCCTGCCGGAAGAGAGCAAGCGCGAGGTTGAGCCGCGCGCTCTCGAGCGACCGATCGTCGCGCACCGCGCGCCTGAAGCAATTGGTGGCTTCACGCGCATTCCCGGCGTCCCACAAAAGAGCGCCGAGATTGTTCTGCGCGGCAGCGTGCGAGCTTGCGCGCCGGATGCAGTCGCGAAAAGTCTGCTCGGCCTCGGAGCTGCGACCGAGGAGGTACAGTGCGATGCCCCGCTGGTTGGCTACGCGCGGCGGCGCACCTCCGAGCGCGATCCGTCTTTCGCAGGCGGCCAGCGCATCGCTGGGTTGGCCCAGCACCAGGTGCAGACTCGCGATCGTCTCGAGCGTCGCGGCGGGATCCTCGCCGGCGTCGAGTGCAGCGCGGCATTCCCTCATCGCCTCGGAGTTGTATCCCTTGAGGCGGAGCGCGAGTGCCAGCGTGAGATGAGGGCTTCCCTCGGAGCCCATCGACCCTCCCGAGGCACCGGGACTGGACCGCCCGGAAAGTCTGGTGCCGCGCAGCGCGTCGAGCGAAAGATTCGCCTCCGCCCTCGACAGACGCGGATTGAGTGCGACAGCGCGGCGATTGGCCTCGCGCGCCTCCTCCACCATTCCGAGGTCGCCGAGGATGAACCCCGCGAGGTAGTGCGCGTCGGGATTGGCCGGGTTGAGATCAATTGACCGACGCAGGAATCGGAGCGCTTCCTCCCCGTTTCCGCGATTGTAGAGGATCTCCGCGAGAAAGAAGTGAAGGACCGAGCTTTCCGGATCGTGTTCGAGCGCGCGGCGAAACTTTGCCTCGGCAGCGTCGAGATTTCCGGCGCTCTTCTGCGCAATTCCGCTTTCGACGAGGGCGCCGATGTCGTCCGGAAATTCGTCGAGCCGCTGCTCGAGCTCGATCGCCCGACGCTCAGGCAATCCCGCTTCAGCGAAGGAGATCTCCAGATTCCTCCGCGCGACACGCATCCGTTCGTCGAGCGCGAGCGCGCGGGAAAAAGCCGCTATCGCCTCGTCGAAAAGCCCGCGGCGGAAATAGAGGACGCCGAGGTTGTTCTGCGCGCCAGGATCGGCCGGATCAATTCTCCGCGCGAATGATCGAAGGATCCCGGCCTCGGCCCGTACCGCAGCAGCGTCGCGCATCGTCAGGAGAGCCGCACCGCGCGGAAGATCGCAGTGAATGAATCCGGGTCCGGGAGCAGGAGAAAAAATCCGCGGAATCGCTCCCCCACTTCCTCGAACGAGAACTCCGTCTCGACGCAGCAGACTGCAACAGCTTCCGACGCCGGCGCATCGCAGTGCACCAGTATGTCGCGAGTCGTGTCGATGCGGAAGCGGGGCGGCGTCGGCATCAGCTGCATTTCGAGGAATTCACTCAAGGCCGTCATGTACGCACCGCCGAGAATGTTGCCTGCTTCCTTGAGCGCTGACTCTTCGAGCGCGTCGAAAGCCGCCGCGTCCGACCACGGACGGCGCTCGCGGCGCAGCATCAGGTCGGCCAGCCGGCGCCCGGTATTCAAAGGCAGCGCAAGCAGCGTCTGGCCGTTGAGCGAGCCGTGCATGTCCATCATCACGCTCACGATCGGCGCACCTGCGGGAGCGATTTCCGGTATCAGCTCCGCGAGCTGCCCGACAGTGACCGTCGGGACGTCGATCATGATGCGGGCTCCCGTCATCAGCGAGAGCGCCGTCGCGGCATGGCCCGCGCCGATGTTCGCGACTTCCTTTAGCGCGTCGAGACGAGCGGGAGAAAGGGATTTCAGTACGTTCGCCGCAGGCGTGACTTCAGGGAGCTCGATGTTAGTCATCCCGCTGCCTATGCGACGCTGCGCGTGTCGAGAATCAACGCCGGCGCTCCGTTTGAAAGGATGGTCGCGCCGCTGAACATCTGAGGCATGCCGCGCGCCGCGTCGAATGGCTTCACCACGATTTCCTGTTGTCCGATGCACTCGTCGACTATCAGGCTCACGCGGCGCTCTGGAAGGTCGAGCACGACGACGTGCCCTGCTCCGTTGCCGCGGGGCGGATATCCAAGCTTCGCACGGAGCCGCACCGCGGGCAGCTTCTCGCCGCGGATGGACAGGACTTCGCGACCATCTTCGAAGCTCGGCATATCCGGAGTCAAAACCATCGTCTCGACCACGTGAGTGACCGGAAGCGCATATGTCTCACCGGCCGTTCGCGCGAGGAGTGCCTGGATGATCGCGAGAGTCACAGGAAGTCGAATCGTTATCGTCGTGCCTTCTCCGGGCGCCGTCGTGAGCTCTACCGATCCGCCGAGCGATTTCACCTTGGTCGCCACGACGTCGAGCCCGACTCCGCGCCCCGAAACTCGACTCACCTTCGACGTTGTCGAGAATCCGGGTCGCGCAATGAGCTCGAGGATCTCGGCTTCCGTCAGCTCTTTCCTGACCGGCGATACAAGCCCGGCGGCAAGCGCATTCTCCAGGACCGTTCTGCCGTCGATGCCACGTCCGTCGTCCGCGACGTGAATGACTACGGCCTGGCGCTCGCGCTCCGCCGACAGGACGAGCTTTGCCGTCGGCGGCTTGCCCGCCTTCCGCCGTTCCGCAGGAGACTCCACACCGTGATCGAGTGCATTTCGGAGCAGGTGCATCACCGGATCGCCGATCTCGTCGAGGACCGACTTGTCCACCTCGATCCCTGTTCCCCGGAGCTCGAACACAACCTGCTTGCCGAGCTCGTGCGACATGTCGCGTACCATCCGCTCGAAGCGCTCGAACGCCTGCCCTACCGGGACCATCCGGCTCTTCGTGATCTCATCCTGGAGACTGCCGATGAGGCGCGAGGCGTGCGACATCACGTCCATCAGCTCCGGCACGGCCGCCTGTCGCGCGAGCTCGGTCAGGCGGCCGCGCGCAATCACGAGCTCGCCGACCAGAGTCATCAGCGAATCGAGGCGCTCCGCATCGACGCGTACGCTCCGCTTGCCCTCCGCGACAGGCGATCCGTATGCGACAGCGGGATGCGAAAGGGTCGGCGTGTACCGCATTTGGCGCGGCTGAATCGGCGGCGCAGCTTGCAGCGACGGCCATTCCATCGTCGGCATCGTCACCTCCTCAACCTCGATGTCGTTTTGTTTCGCGAGCTCTTCCAGCATCGCGATGGCTGCCGAGACGTCGGGACTCGCGTTGCGATCGCCCGACACCAGAACCACCGCGCTCTCGAGCGCATCGACCGCGTCGAATAGCGCTCCGATCACAGCCGGCGATGGCTCGATCTCGTCGCGCCGCAGATGCTCGATCAGCGCCTCGAGTGCGTGCGACAGGTCGCGGATCGACTGGTAGCCCATCGCCGCGCTCATTCCCTTCATGTTATGGACTGCGCGAAACAGCTCCGAGACGCGCTCCGGTCCCGCTCCCCGCTCGATGGCGAGGAGCGCGTTGTTCATCTCCGTCAGCCGCTCCCGCGCTTCCGCGCGGAAGAGCTCGGCATAACGCGGCGCGTTCACCTAGCCAAGCACACGCTGCACCGCCTCGAGCACCCTGCTTGGCTGAAACGGCTTGACGACGAAATCCTTTGCGCCGGCCTGAATCGCTTCGGCGACGAGAGCCTGCTGCCCCATCGCGCTGCACATCAGCACACGCGCCTGCGGATCGTACTCGGTGATCGCGCGCACAGCGTCGATGCCGCCCATTTCCGGCATGATGATGTCCATCGTCACAAGGTCCGGCTTGAGGTCTCTGTATTTCTGCACTGCTTCGGCTCCCGACTCGGCTTCGCCGATCACGTCGAGCCCAGCCTGCGTCAGGATGTCGCTGATCATCGTGCGCATGAACACCGCGTCGTCGCACACCAGTACCGTACTGTTCACTTCATCCTCCTTCAGGCGAGAGCCATTTGCACCATCGCGCCGAGATCAAGCAGCGCGTCGATTGGTATGTCCTTGTCGAGCAGGCCTATGTCGTGCACCTCGTCAACCACCACGCCGGCGACACGGCTGCCGCGCTCGACGAGGAGAATGCTCGCCCCTGGACCGCCGGCGGCGACGCCGTATTTACACATCGTCGCGTCGATGACCGTCACGATGCTGCCGCGAAGATTGATGAGTCCGCGCACGTGACCCGCCGCGCCCGGAAGCGACGTCGCCGCCTGGACTGGAATGATCTCGCGCACCGAGCCAAGGCCCGCGCAGTGGCGGTGGCCGCCGAGACCGAAGAGCAGGACCCTCGCGTGGCCGGCCGCCATCGGTTCGGTTGAAATGCCGAACTCGGGCAGCGTGTCGACGTCGAGAGTGGCGGTGCTCTCGGTCGGGCTAATCATAGAAGCCGAGGGCGGCAAGCGGATCCTCGACTTCGGCCAGCCCGGACCCCTCCGCGAACGCGGAGAGCGAACGTCTGAGATCTTCGGGCAACGGTGAGCGGATGTCCATCGGCGCGCCAGTGATTGGGTGTGCGAACACGAGCCACGCCGCGTGCAGAAAATGCCGCCGCGGCGGAAGCCCAGCGATTCGCCTCCCTCCCCCGCCGCCGTACGTGTCGTCACCGACTACAGGGTGTCCGACTGACGCGAGGTGAACGCGAATCTGATGGGTCCGCCCGGTGTGCAGATGAGCGCGCAGCAGGTCTCCCGATTCGAAGCGGGCGAGCCGGACAAAATCCGTCTTCGCCTGCCTTCCAGTACTGACGATTGCCATGCGCTTTCGGTCTCGCGGGTCACGGGCGACCGGTCGATCCACCGACAGGGTATCCTCTGCGAGGTGTCCCCAGATCATCACCGCGTAGCGGCGATGTACCCGCCGCGCCGCGAGCGCGCTCCCCAGAATGCGGTGTGCGCGGTCGGTCTTGGCGACGATGAGAAGGCCGGATGTTTCCTTGTCGAGACGGTGAACTATTCCGGGTCTATCTGAGTCCGCGCTGGCGGGCAGCTCCGAGCCGCGCCCGATAAGCGCGTTGACCAGTGTTCCCGACCAGTTGCCCGGCGCGGGATGAACCACCATGCCCGCCGGCTTATCGATCACGAGCAGAAACTCGTCTTCGTAGACGACCGTCAACGGGATGGATTCGCCGGCGAGCTCTCGGGCTACGGGTTCGGGGAACTCAACGCCGATGACATCTCCTATCACTGGACGATAGCTGGCTTTCTCGCGCCCGCCGTTGACCGTGACGTTGCCGTTCGCGATCAGCGTCGCCGCCTGACTGCGCGAGAGCTCGGCATGCTGGGCCACAAGCAGATCGAGGCGGACGCTTCCGTCCGCCTCGATGACAAACTCATGCTGCCGTGACAGGGTCAGATCTCTGGGCTCGTCTGCGAAACCGATGACGCCGGCACGGGCGCTGAGTCCCTGGCGGTGTCCGAGTCCCGAGGCGTGCCGAGATGATCGGCGTGCTCATCCCCCCACAAAACCCAGGCGAGCAGAAATGCGCCGATGCTGACTGCCATGTCGGCGACGTTGAACGTCGGCCACCTCATGTCTCCGATGCCGACGTCGATAAAATCCACCACACCCGCTGACGAGCGAATGCGATCGATCAGGTTCCCGAGCGCACCGCCGCACACGAGGGCGATTGCCAGCGCGCGCAACAGGTCGCCGTCGCGCGTGGAGCGATACAGCCTGCCGAGGATGAACAGGGCACCGGCGGTGAGCGCCATGAATATCCATCGGGAATAAGCGCCGAGATGAAGTCCGAACGCCGCGCCGGGATTGTAGACAAGCGTCAGCCGGACAGCCGCGCCCAGCAGCTCGTGGGGCATGCGCTGCGGCAGCAGCGAATACACCGCCAGCGACTTGGTGATGACGTCGGCAACGACGATCACCACCACGACACTCCAGAAGAGCGGGGTGTTAGCTCTGCCTCTTTGCATCTTCCTCACGCTGCTTGCAGTCGATGCAGAAGCGCGCGTGCGGCAGCGCATCGAGCCGCTCGTACGCGATGTCCTGCCCGCAGTTGTGACACTTGCCGAAAGTCTCGGGAGAGCGGTAGAGACGCCGCAGCGCCTCATCGAGGTGCCAGAGGAACCTTCCCTCCTGGCTTGCGAAGAGGAACGCCTTCTCACGCTCCATCGCGTCGGTGCCCTGATCGGCCATGTGGAACGAGTACGCGCTCAGATCGCCGTCGGCGCCCTGAGGAGTCGAGCCGAAGGTCTCATCGTAGTGACCGAGCTCCTTGAGCACTCGTTTGCGCTCGTCCATCAGTCGCTTCTCAAAATGTTCGAGCATCTTCTTGGTCATCGGCTTCTGTTTCCTAACGGCAATGGGTGATGCCATCTAAACGGCCCTCTCGAATGCGATGCTGACCGCCTGACCGTCAATGTCAACCGATTGCGCCGCGTGATGTGGTTCGCTCCTCTCGCCAACAACGATTTCCCGCGCCAGCACTTCTTCGGCAATCCGCCCTTGGTGGCCGCGAACCGCCTCCTCGATTTCGGGAGGCCCGGCGATCCATAAAGTTATTCGATCGCTCACCGCAAGGCCTGCCTCTTTTCGCATTCTCTGAATCCTGCTTACCATTTCCCGCGCCAGCCCCTCGCTGCGAAGCTCCGGACTTACCGCCGGGTCGATCGCGGCGAAGTATCCCGCCGACTCCTTCACCACCAGACTGCCCGAAGCACGTCGAACGACGGCAAGGTCCTCGGCGTCCAGATGTCGCGTGTCGTCGCCGATCGAAATCGACAGCGGCTCGCCGCGCTCGAAACGCATCAGCTCTTCATTGCCCAGCGCGGCCACTGCCGCTGCTGCGAGCGGCGTCTGCTTCCCGAATTTCTTCCCGAGTGACCTGAAGTTCGGCTTCGCCTCCAGCGTCACCAGCGCATCCGCCGATGAAAGAAAGCTGACTTCCTTCACATTCAGCTCATCGGCGAGAAGCGGAACGAGCCTCTCCATACTCCGCAGACCAGCGTCTGATCCATGGGCGCCAACGGAAGGCACAACGCATACCATGCGCTGAAGTGGCTGGCGCACCCTCACAGCCGCTTCTTCGCGCGCAGCCCGGCCGAGAGTGGCAAGCGCGCGAACGTGATCCATCGCTTCCTCGAGACCGCCATCGCGCGGATGCGCAGCTGCGCGCACGTAGTTGGCGAGATGCACCGATTCGCCTGTGAGCTCGGTATGCACCCAGTCGGTCAGGAAAGGCGCGAACGGAGCGAGGAGGCGGCACGTGACGACGAGCACCTCGTGCAAAGTCGCGAACGCCGCGCGATTGTCGGCTCCGGCAACATCGTAGAATCGATGACGATTGAGCCGGACATACCAGTTCGAGACGTCGTCGACCAGAAAATCCATGATCGCGCGGGCGGCGAGGGTGGCGTCGTAACGCTCGAGCATGGCGTCCGCCTCGCGCTCGACGCCCGCAAGCCGAGAGAGAATCCAGCGGTCGATCTCCGGACGCTCAGCCGCGGGGGGATCGCTCGCCGAGGGCTCCCATCCGAAGTTCGCGTACAGCGCAAAAATTCCGCTGTAGACGTTCTTGAAGGTGAGCAGGAATCTCCCGGCGGTGTCGCGGATCGCGCTCTCGTCGAAACGCCGCGGCACCCAGATCTGGCTCGAAGCGACAAGGAATAATCGCACTGCATCGGCGCCGTGGCGTGGAAGCACTTCGTCGGGATCGACGACGTTTCCGCGGCTCTTCGACATCTTCATTCCATCGGCATCGAGCACGAGATCGTTCACAACTACCGCGCGGAAGGGCGCCGTGTCCACTGCGTCCTGGACTGCAGCATGGTGAGCGAGAGTGTTCCGCGGCAGCGCGTCGCCGAGGCCCGTGGCTATCGCCAGCAGCGAATAGAACCATCCCCTCGTCTGGTCAACGCCCTCGGCGATGAAATCGGCGGGATAGTGCCGCTCGAACTCGTCCCGGTTCTCGAATGGAAAATGCCACTGCGCGAAGGGCATCGAGCCCGAGTCGAACCAGGTGTCGATCACCTGAGGCACGCGCTGCATCGTGCCGTCGCATTTCGCGCATTTCCATGAATGCTTGTCGATATGGGGCTTGTGGGGATCGAAGTCGTCGCCGAGCGCGGCGCCGAGGCGCTCTTCGAGCAGCGCGTAGCTTCCGATCGCCTCGACGTGCGTGTCGTTGGCGTCGCAGATCCACAGTGGAAGCGGCGTTCCCCAGTAGCGGTCGCGGGAGATCGCCCAGTCGATGTTGTTCTCGAGCCACTCGCCAAAGCGTCCCGTCCCCATCTCGGGCGAGTGCCAGTCCACGCGCGAGTTACGGGCGAGCATCGCGTCCTTGTAGGCGGACGTTCTGATGAACCACGAGTTGCGGGCGTAGTAGAGAAGCGGCGTCTCGCAGCGCCAGCAATGCGGATACGGGTGCTCGATCTGTAAGGATTTCCACAGAATCCCGCGGCGCTCGAGCTCCTCGATGATCTTTTCGTCCGCCTTCTTCACGAACATTCCGCCCACGACCGGCATGTCGGCTGGAAACTCGCCGCGCTGGTCCACCGGCTGAACGAATGAGAGCCCGTTCCTCCGGCCCGATGCATAGTCGTCGGCGCCGAACGCCGGTGCCATGTGCACGACGCCTGTCCCATCCTCTGATGAAACGAAACTCTCTGCAACAATGATCTCGTGCCTGCCTTCGCCCAGGCCGACCCAGTCGAGCGGCCGCCGATAGCTGCGACCTTCGAGGTCAGTGCCTCGCAGCGTGGCAACGGTCTCCCATCGATCGGCGTAGTCGTCGCCCAGCACCGCAGCCGCGCGCGATGCGGCGAGGATCACTGTCTCCGTTCCGTCTCCTGCGCGTTTCCTCAGCTCGGTGTACTCGAGCTCCGGATTGACGGCGAGCGCGACGTTCGCGACGAGCGTCCAGGGTGTCGTGGTCCACACAAGGATTCGCCGCCTCGTTTCCTGCCTGTCAGTCGTTGTTGCCTTTCCAGACGGGAGCAGATCGAGGGCGATGTAGACGCTGGGATCCTTGACGTCCTTCCAGCCCTGCGCGACTTCGTGGCTGGAGAGCGCCGTCTCGCAGCGCGGGCAATAGGGAAGAATCTTGTGGCCGCGATACAGAAGGTCGCGATCGTAGAGCGTCGTCAGCGCCCACCACACGCTCTCGATGTATTCGTTGGTGTAGGTGACGTAGGCGCGGTCGTAGTCGAGCCAGAAGCCGATGCGCTCGCTCATCCTCTCCCAGTCGGCCTTATACCTCCAGACACTCTCGCGGCAGAGCGCGTTGAACTTCTCGACGCCCATCTGTTCGATCTGCTGCTTTCCACTGATCCCGAGCTGCTTCTCGACTTCGATCTCGACCGGCAGGCCGTGAGTATCCCAGCCCGCCCGCCGGGTCACGTGGAAGCCCTTCATTGCGCGATGGCGACAGAAGAGATCCTTTATCGTCCGGGAGAAGACGTGATGGATGCCGGGCCTGCCGTTGGCTGTAGGCGGCCCTTCGAAGAAAACGAACTCGGGTTTTCCTTCGGCCGCGTGAAGCGTGCGCGCGAACAGCTCCTCGCGCGCCCATCGGTCGAGCATTTCCTGCTCGACGTCGTTCGAAGGCCTGTCGGTTGGAAGAAGGCGGTAACGCATTCCTGACTCGACCATCGTCATTCCCGCGCTCCGAACAGGACGGTTCCAAGGCGGACGATCGTCGCGCCTTCCTCGACCGCGATCTCGTAGTCGCCGGACATTCCCATTGACAGCTCCGTCGCCGGGTGCCCTGCGCTCAAAAGCCCGTCGCGCGCGCCACGGGCGGCGCTGAAGGTCTCGCGCAGCTCTCGTTCGTCGGCGTCCAGTCGCGCCATCGTCATCACTCCGTGAACTTTCATTCCTTTCATCGTTGCCAGCCTTGCCGACTCTCCGGGCAGCTCCTCGATCGAGAAGCCGCCTTTCGTCGTCTCACGCGCCGCGTTCACCTGCACCAGCACATCCACCGGCTCGGCATCGAGGCCGAAGCTGTTCACGGCATCTGCGAGCCGCGCGCTGTCAAGGGCGTGAAACATCGCGAACCTGCCGAGCGACTTCACCTTGTTCCGCTGCAGATGTCCGATCAGATGCCACCGCACCGGCACAGTCACCTGTGGCATTTTGGCGATTGCTTCCTGAACGCGGTTCTCGCCGACGTCAGCCAATCCCGCTTCCCACGCCGCCATGACAGCTTCCGGCCCGTGTGTCTTGGTCACGGCGACGATCATCACTGTCTGGCCGTATCCGCCACGCGTGACCGCAAGCTGAATGCGCGACCGCACGTCCGCGATTCGCGCTCCGAGCTCCGGAAAAGGCATAACTTTGCAATTTAGCCGCGAGGGGCGTTCCATTCAACGCTCAGGGGCGTTGAGTCTAGCCGAATCTCTGTATGAGGCTTACCACGAGCCGGCGAAGGTCGTTGTAGGTCACAAGCATGAAGAGTAGCAGAACGGCCATCAATCCGGCCCGCAGGATGTAATCGCGCGTCTTCGCGCTGAATGCGCTGCCCTTCGCCGCCTCGAGCACGCTCATGAGGATCTGACCCCCATCCAGAATCGGTACCGGAAGCAGATTGAACACCGCAAGGTTGACGCTGATGAGCGCGATCAGCACCAGGAGGTTTTCGAAACCGCCGCGTGCGGCCTGAACCGACGCAGTGGCGATCATGATCGGCCCGCCCAGCTCACTCGCCGCGACCTTTCTCGTCACCAATCCGTGGAGCGCGTCGATCACATTCCCCGCCATCCCCCAGGTCATGTTCCATCCGCCGGTGATCGCCTCGCCAAACTGAACCGGTCGCGTCGCC
>JAHFCS010000320.1 GCA_023249395.1 Gemmatimonadota bacterium | reverse complement strand
GGACAGAATGAGTCGTGCGAGCCGCAGGCGCCGGACGGCGTTGTGGCATTCTCCGGCGCTTAATCCGGTAGTTTGAGCGAGAACAAGAAAGTGCGCCGATGGTGTAATCGCAAGTTGGCATGCGACAACGAGATCGCTCGGCCTAAGCGTCGGCTGCTTGATCATTCTATTTCAGTATATCCAGTATCCATGAATCATGAATATACAATATAACTCATTGAAAATCAACGAGCTTTACTCAATTCCACTTCAACCCGCGCAACTGATCCAAATTCACATTGCCGCCGCTCACTACGCACACTACTTTCGCGCCAGCCCGTGCCTTCACCAGCCCCTTCAACATCGCTCCGATCGGCGCCGCCGCCGCTCCCTCCACCACCAGCTTGCTGTGGTGCATCACCCAGAGCATGGCATCAAAGATCTCCGCATCGGGCAGCGCCACGATCTCGTCCACCGCCCGCTTCACGATGTCCACGTTGCGCTCCCCAACACGCTTCACCCGAAGTCCATCGATGATGCAGTCCACCCGGTCGAGCGTCACCACATGCCCGGCTTCCACGCTCTTCAGCATGCCCGGGGCACCTGAAGATTCCACTCCGACAATGCGTACGCGTGGGTTGATGCTCTTGATCGCCAGGGAGATCCCCGAGATCAGCCCACCGCCGCCGATCGGCACCACCACCACGTCCACCTCAGGCCAGTCCTCGATGATTTCGAGTCCGACCGTCCCCTGCCCGGCGATGAGCTGCAGGTCATCGAACGGGTGGATATAGGTCAGCCCACGCTCTTCCACCAACTGCTTCGCCCTCTCGTTCGCCTCATCCCATATCAACCCGTGCAAGACCACCTCGGCGCCGTATGCGCGCGTCGCCTCGATTTTCGATGGTGTCGCATTCGTTGCCATCACCACCACGGCTTTCATCCCGTGGATTGCCGCGGCCAGCGCCACACCCTGCGCGTGATTCCCCGCCGATGAACAGATCACGCCGTGTTGGCGCTGTTCTTCTGTAAGCTGCGGGAATTTGTTGAGCGGCCCGCGAATCTTGTACGAGCCGGTCCTCTGGAGACTCTCCGCCTTGATGCGGACGTCGAATCCGGTGCGCTCACTCAGGGTTCGTGACGTCAGGAGAGGCGTATGGTATGCATGCTCCGACACGCGCCGTCGCGCCTCGGTAAACTCCGCCTTGCCGGGATGTTTTTCGCGCGATGACATTCGAACCTCAACGAGGGAAGACGAACGCGCTGAATCTCGCCCGATCCGCACGGAGCCGTAAGAGCGGTTGCACGCGGCGCTGCTTGTCCGCACGTTCCCCTCTCCACTTCACCCATTCGTCCCCGAGCGACTTCCGTGCGCATTCATCCGGCCCCAATTCTCGCGCTTCTGCTCGCATCTGGCCTGGCCGCACAGAACCCCAAAGCCGCTGATCCGCTCGCCGCCTATCTCGTGCACGGTGTTTCGCACCCGCTGGCGATGTGGCGCACGAAGACGATAAGGGACGTCCGTTACGACCTGAGCCTCGACGTCACCGCACTGGACTCCGCGACTGGTCACGTGGTAGTGCGCTTCAATCGCACCGGCGCCGCCGACGCCATACTCGACTGGCGCGGGCGCCGCCTCGCTCGAATCGTGTCGAACGGACAGCGGCTGCCGCCGACGGTCGCCGATGGCGCGCATATCCGGGTTCCCGCCAGGCTCCTCGAGCCGGGTGAAAACGTCATCGAGTTCTGGTTCGTGTCGGACATCGCGGCCAGCGGCGCAAGCATCATCCGCGCGCACGATACAACCGACGGCAGTGATTACCTCTACACGCTTCTCGTTCCAGCCGACGCCGACCAACTGTTCCCGTGCTTTGACCAGCCCGATCTCAAGGCTCGCGTCACGTTCACGCTCATGGCGCCGCGCGCGTGGACTCCGCTTGCGAACGGATCCGTTGAGCGCGCCGACACGGCCGCAGACCGGATCACGAGCCACTTCACCGAGACGCGCCCGCTCTCTACGTACCTGATTGCGTTCGCCGCGGGTCCTTGGCAGAAGACCACGTCAGTGGTGAAGGGACGCGCCGTCAGCGTGTTCATCCGGAAGTCGCGCGCAAAGGAGGCAGATGCCGATACCCTTCTCGCCCTCACGCATCGCGCGCTCGGCTGGATGGAACAGTATTTCGGCCGGCCCTATCCGTTTGAGAAATTCGACCTGATGCTCGCGCCAGCGTTTCCGTTCGGCGGAATGGAGCATCCCGGCGTCGTGATGTTCAACGAAGACCGCTTCATTTTCCGCGAACGACCCACGCTGACGCGCCGGCTCGGGCGTTTCTCCACGGTCCTGCACGAAGTTGCCCACCAATGGTTCGGCGATCTCGTGACGATGCGCTGGTTCGACGACCTCTGGCTCAAGGAGGGATTCGCGACCTACATGGCGGCGAAGGCGCTCGCCGATCTCGAGCCGGCGAGCGACGCGTGGAAAACCTTCTATCAATCAAACAAGCCCACCGCATACGGAGTCGACCAGACCACGGGTACCACGCCACTCTGGCAGGAGCTCGCGAACCTCGATCAGGCGAAGAGCGCATACGGTGCGATCGTGTACAACAAGGCGCCGGGCGTGCTCAAGCAGCTCAACTATCTGGTCGGTGAGACGGCATTCCGCTCAGGCGTCCGGCAGTTCCTCGACGATCATGCATACGCAAACGCGACGTGGCGGGACCTGCTCGGCACGATCGGAAAGGCCGGCGGGAGATCGCTCGACGACTTCGGCCGGAACTTCATGCTCCGCCCGGGGCTGCCCGAGGTCCAACAACGGCTCACGGTGCGCGACGGCAAGATCGTGAAACTCGAACTCCTGCAGCGACCCGCTCAACAGCACTCCGGTCCCGCGGCGTGGCCGATGCGCACGCAGGTCCTGTTGTCCTACAGCGAGGCAAGCGGCAGGAAGCCGGAGACCATTCCGGTCGAGATCTCCGCGGTGACGACGGATGTTGTCGCCGCCCGCGGAAAGCCGGCGCCCTCCTTCGTGTTCGCCAACCATCAGGACTACGGGTACTTCCTGACGCTGCTCGATAGTGCCAGCGTGCGTTCACTCAGCAGCGGCGACCTCGGCCGCGTGCCGGACGGCTTCCTGCGCACGATGCTTTGGGGCGCCCTGTGGGACCAGGTGCGCAACGCGCAGATCGCTCCCGAGCGCTTTGCCGAGCTCGTGCTCGCGGAACTGCCGCGTGAGAAGGACGAACAGATCGTCCCCGTTCTGCTCGGCCGCCTGGAGCGGTCCGTACGAGCTTATATCTCTCCGGCGAAAGTTGTTCGCCTCACCGCTGATGCCGAGCGCATTCTTTGGGATGGCGCACGCGATGCGTCAAAGCCGTACGGAACCCGGAAGGCGAATATCGACGCCTTCATCGGACTCGCCGCGACGAGGGACGGCCTGGACAAGCTTGAATCGCTTCTCGGCGCCGACTCCGCTGCCGGCGAGCCCGTTCGCGATCCCACGCGCTGGGCCGTGGTGAACCGGCTTCTCGTGCTGAGCGCGCCAAGTGCCGAGCGCTCGCTGACGGCGCAGGGCGCGCGAGACACCACGCCGGACGGCAGGCGCCGCGCGTTCGTTGCGGGTGCGGCGCGAAAGTCGGTGTCGGCGAAGGCTGCGTACTTCACGCGCTACTTTGCCGACCCGTCGCTCAACGAAGACTGGGCGAGCGGAAGCGTCGGCGAGTTCAACGCCGTCGAGCACCAGGATCTCACGCTGCCGTATCTCC
>JAHFCS010000319.1:2664-3747 GCA_023249395.1 Gemmatimonadota bacterium | reverse complement strand
TCTCGAGGTCGCCATCGACGGCGACAATGAGAGATTGGAACGGATGCTTCGCCACTTCGAGCCATTCGGAATGGGAAATCCGTCTCCTGTTCTCGTTGCGAGAGGCGTTCATCTCGTCGCGCCGCCGAAGCTGATCGGGAAAGACGGCCTCAAGCTCCGACTCTCCGCTGGGAGTGCCGGTGAGCTTGAGGCCATCGGATGGGGGTTTGCCCCCCGCATCGCCGAGTTCGATCCGGCGATAGCCATTGACGTCGCCTTTCGCCTCGAGCGCGACGAGTTTCGCGGGGACAGCAGGCTCCAGGCGCGCATCGCCGACATTCGTCCGCAGACCGGCTCACGCGGCTGACGTGCGTATCGTCGCCGGGCGCTGGAGAGGCCGCAAAATCGAAGCGCCACCAGGTTCCAGCGTGCGACCCACGCTCGACCGCGTCCGTGAGGCCTGGATGAGCATTCTACAGAAGGACATCCCGGGCGCCCGCGTGCTCGACCTGTTTGCCGGCTCGGGAGCGCTTGGCCTCGAGGCATTGTCGCGCGGCGCCATGAGCGCCGAGTTCGTAGAGAAGAGTGCGGGGAGCATGAAGTCTTTGCGCGGTAACATCGACAAGCTCGGTGCGACGGCGTTCTCGACCATCCATCGCGCTGATGCACTCAAGTTTGCGGAGCAGCTCGGCCCCGGCGCATACGACATTGCGTTTGCAGACCCGCCATATTCCGGTGGCGGAGCCCTGCGACTCGCCGCTCAATGGCTGCAGATTCCCTTTGCCTCGGTGCTTTCGATCGAGCACTCCTCATCCGACGCGATGCCCGGCGAAGCGGAAACCCGCCGCTATGGCACCACGGCGATCACCATCTACCGCAGCGAGGTCTAGCGTGGCGACAATCGCGATCTACGCCGGAAGCTTCGACCCGATAACCCGCGGGCATGAGGATCTCATCCGGCGCAGCTGTGAGTTCGTCGACAAGCTCGTAGTCGCGGTCGCCCGGAACAGCGCAAAGAAGCCACTCTTCACTGCCGATGAGCGAGTCGGGCTGATAAAGCTGGTCTCCAGTGGCAACGACTGCGTGGAGGTGCGTCAGTTCGAG
>JAHFCS010000319.1:0-2654 GCA_023249395.1 Gemmatimonadota bacterium | reverse complement strand
CGACTTCGAGTACGAATTCCAGATGGCGTTGATGAACCGGCATCTCTCGCCGGGTCTCGAGACGGTCTTCATGATTCCATCCGTCGAGACCACCTTCATCAGCTCGAGCATCGTGCGCGAGATTGCCCAGAACGGGGGCTCGCTGGAAGGCCTTGTACACCCGGAGGTCGCCGCGGCGCTCACCAGGCGATTTGCCGCCGAGCCCGTTTCGCTCGCTGCGAAATAGATGAAGTTCATCGAGAGCATCCGCCACCGGGCGGCCGCCCTCGACGCACGAATAGCGTTTCCCGAGTCGGATGACGAGCGGGTGCTTGCTGCGGTGTCCACCCTCGCGCGCGAGCACATCGTTCATCCCGTCCTCATCCTGGATCCGGCAAAGCCTTCGACCCACGCAGCCGCACGGGCAACTGGAGTGGAGACGTTGGTGCCCAGCGGCGACACGCCGCTCGAATACGCCGACACGCTCGTCGCTGCCGGGGAGATGGACGGCTCGGTCGCGGGCGCGGTCTGCACCTCGGCGGATGTGGTCCGTGCCGCGCTCCGGATAATTGGAGTTCGCCCGGGTTTCAAGACCGTCTCGAGCGCGTTCTACATGGTAGCTGCGTTGCCGTGGGCAGCCTCGAGCGATGTCCTCACTTTCACCGATTGCGCAGTGGTGCGTTACCCGACCGCCGAACAGCTGGCTGAAATCGCGATTGCGGCGGCGGCCGACCGCGTTCGAATAGTTTGCGACGAGCCGCGCGTTGCGCTCCTCTCCTTCAGCACCCTGGGCAGCGCGGAAGGCGACAGCGTGGATCTGGTGCGCAGGGCAGTCGATCTGATAAGGTTACGGGTCCCCGCCCTCCGTGTGGACGGAGAATTGCAAGGTGATGCGGCGCTGGTTCCGGAGGTCGCCCTTCGCAAGGCACCTCGCGGCAGTATCGGTGGCACCGCGAATGTGCTCGTGTTTCCGACGCTTGATGCCGGGAACATCGCGTACAAGCTCGTGCAGCGTCTCGCCGGAGCGACGGCTATCGGTCCGATTTTGCAGGGACTAGCCCGGCCGGCGGCCGATCTCTCGCGCGGCGCAACGCCGGAGGACATTATTAACGTTGCCGCGGTCACCGCGCTGCAATCGGTGCCTTCGCCGACATGATGAAACACAATCGGAGACAAGAATGAGCTTCTCGATCAGTAAGCAGGGCGATATTGTCGTCGTAGATGTCGAAGGACAGCTGATCGTCGGCAATCGACAGGAACTGAAACAGAAAGTCCTCGACGAGCTCGAGAGAGGCGAGAAGAAGTTTCTCATCGACTTCAGCCAGACGGGGTACATAGACAGCTCCGGCCTCGGCGTGCTCGTTTCGCTTTCCAAGAAGATTCGCGAGCAGGGGGGCGAGCTTCGTCTCGCAAATCTGAACGACGATCTGCAGACTCTCTTCGAGCTGACCAAGCTCGATACGCTCTTTCAGATCTCGGATACGAGGGAGCGCGCGCTAGAGAGCTTCTGATGGCGAAACCCCGCGTCGCGCTCGATGTCGAGATCCCCAGCGACGTCAAATACATCGAACACGTTGTCGAGCTCGCGGCGCGCGAGTGTCGCGAGCTTCAGCTGCCGGCCCGGAAGTGCTCGCTCAACCTTCCGGTCGCTCTCACCGAAGCGTTGTCGAACGCCATCCTGCGGGGGAACGCGATCAGCAACGGCAAGCATGTCCGGGTGCGTGCTCTGGTGAGCGACGACGCGCTCATCTTCGACGTTGTCGACGAAGGCCCCGACTTCGACATCATGGCCGAGAACATAGATCCGACCACTCCGGACAACGTCATGCGTGAGGAAGGACGCGGCCTCTTCCTTATGCACGCGCTGATGGACAGAGTCGAGCACATTCGCGGCCGCGGCAACGTCATAAGGCTCACGCTTCTCCGCGAATGAAAGAGCTCGAGACGGTGCTCGTTGCATTCCGCGACATAACGCAATGCGACGCTGCCGTCTGGAGCGCTCCGGAGGGCGATCTGAAGGCACTGCGACCGGTGGCCCGGTCCACTCCGCGCCTTGCGCCGCCAGATATTGTCCCTTCCGCAGCAGGTGCCGGCCCGATTCGCGCCAATGGCGGAACCATGCTCGTAGCGCAGGTGCCCGGCATCAAGCGCACATGGCTCGCCGTCGCTCCATGCGGACCGATGGGCGAGCCCGCGGAAAAACACCTCCGCCTTCTGCTTCCGTTCATCGTCCAGATCCTGCGAGGAGCGCAGGAAGTCGAGCACGCCGCGCTCGAGCTCGCCGAGCGCTACGAGGAGATAAATCTTCTCTATACGATCGGTGAAATTCTCGGACGCACGGTGACGCTCGAGGAGGCGGCGACTACGATCCTCACGGAGATATCGGAGACGGTTGGAGCGAGGCACGCGTCCATCCTCGTCCACGAGCCAGGGACGGACATGCTGCATGTCGTGGCCGCAATCGGAACCAATTCCGCCGGAGGGCCGCCAATCCGTATCGACGATCAGGACTGCGTGTCAGCGCGCGTATTTCGCACCCAGCATCCGCTGACCGTCGAAGAGGGCGAGATGGTGTGCGACGCAGAGCGTCCCTATCGCCGGGGTGAGATGCTCTCGGTACCGATCATGTGGACGACGCCGTCGGGAGGGGAGCCGCTCGGGGTCGTGAATCTTTC
>JAHFCS010000318.1 GCA_023249395.1 Gemmatimonadota bacterium | reverse complement strand
CTGCCGGATCATCTCGGCCAGCGAAATGCCGAGCTCGGCGGTGCTCATCGCTCCGGCGATCGTCATGAACATCTTGCCACCGCCGTCGAGGTGGGCGCGGTACGCGTCGGCGGCGTCGACGAGCGTCGCGGCGTTGAAATGACGGAAGTGATGTCTGATGAAGCGCGAGACGGGGCCGTCTGTCTTCGGCGCGACGGACGTGCTGGGCTTTCGCGGTGCAGGCTTCACCGCGATGATGTTAACGCGGCGCCCAGACTATCGTCAACACCAGCTGTCCGCGCGACGCCATCTGTATCATGATATTTTCGGTTCTTATGGAGACACGATGACCGCAACAAATGCCGAACGGTCGCTGGTGACGCTCGACGATATCAGGGCCGCGGCCAGCCTGCTGGCACCCGTCGCGGTGCGCACTCCGCTTTTGCCCGACGATGTGCTCGGCTCGCAGCTTGGTATCGAGCTCTGGCACAAAGCCGAGGTGCTCCAGAGGGGCGGATCGTTCAAGTTCCGCGGCGCGTACTCGTTCGTGAACAGCATCGCCTCGGCGGCCCGAAAGCGCGGAGTTGTCGCGCCGTCGTCGGGAAATCACGGCCAGGGCGTGGCGATGGCCGCGCGGATCTACGGAATTCCGGCGATCGTGGTAATGCCCACCAACGTCACGCCTGCCAAGCGCGCCGGCGCCGAACGACTCGGCGCCCGAATCGTTCTCGCGGGGACAACCACGCAGGAGCGCGCCGACAAGGCGAGGGAGATCTGCGACGCGGAGGGAATGACTCTCGTCCATCCATACGACGATCCGAGAATCATCGCCGGCCAGGGGACGGTCGGGCTCGAGATTGTTTCCGGCATTCCCGACGTGGACACGGTCCTCGTCCCCGTGGGTGGTGGAGGTCTGAGTGCCGGCGTTTCGACTGCGATCAAGCTTCTCGCTCCCGACGCGAGAGTGATCGGAGTCGAGCCTGTGGGGGCGCCGAAGCTCACCGAAGCCCGAGCCCACGGCCGCCCTTTCAGGCTCGACACGACCGGCGGAGGACTCGCCGACGGACTTCAGGCGTTGGAGATCGGCGCGCTCCCATTTATGCACCATCAGCGCTACATCGACGACGTCGTGCTCGTGGATGATGCACCGCTGCCTGCCGCGATGCGCCATCTTCTCGATCGAATGAAAGTCGTCGTCGAGCCAAGTGGCGCGATCACCGTCGCCGCACTGATCACCGGCGCGGTAAAGGCTCGGGGAAAGACCGTGACGGTGTTGAGTGGCGGCAACATCGAGTGGCAGGGGCTGCAGGAGCTCCTCGGCCGCGCCTAAAGTCCTACCTGCACCGCCCGGCCCGATAGTCCCGCGGAGAGCAATCGAATCCGCCGCTCGCCCACAGTCCTCGCTTCTCGTCTCGCGCGTTTTTCACCGCGACGCGTATTCGTTCGACGTACTTCACGTTGGGCGGATAGACGAGAGTCGTTGCGTACCCACTTTCCGCCATTCGCTCGTTGACCATCTCTCCGTCAGGCAGAAACAGGTACGCGAGTACTCTTCCGAACTGATCCGTCACCCTGACGTCGGTCTCGGCGGTCACCCTCGTCCCGACTGGCATGATGCCGATGAGCGCTTGCCTTGCCTCTCGTCCCAGCTCGCGGTCCGACATCTCGGGAGAATCGATCAGCAGCAGGCGGATTCGGCCAAGCGGGGCGCAGACGATGCTGTCGCCGTCCGAGACGTGAGTAACAGTGCAACTCGTCCGCTGGTTGATGCCGAGCTGCGCAGAGGAGCGGGACTCGGGGACGGAGCGGTCCTGCTGTGCGCAGGCGACAGCCGAGACCACGAAAAAAGAGAGCGCGCCGCAGAGGGTTACGCGCATCTTTCGACTCTCGAGAGTTCTCAAATTAGGAGCGCAGTTGGTTCGTAGTCCGCAGTTAGTTCGCAATCCGCAGTGCCTCCGCCTCCTCAAACTGCCACAATACTCACGACATTGCCCTGTTGAACGGATATCGAACAACCGTTAGACTGGGGGGATTCATCCGACCCGGAAACGCTTGCCCGACTGACGGTGAGCGGGGAATTTTGTTGTCGCTCGAACTCTCGCGCACCCCCTGAATCGTCGAAGATTGGCCCCTTCTCGCTCTTCCAAAAAACGGACCGTGAATTGATCCCTCGCGGTACTCGCTCGCGAATCTCGCGGGCGTTCAGCTTCCCCCGGACGGGCGAGGCGCGCACGCGCGCTCTGCTCCAGGTGGCGGCAGCGCTGATAGCGTTCGGCATGGGCTGTGGCGAGGGCACGGCACCACCAGCTCCGGTGGCGACGCTCGTGCTTGCGCCGGCAACATCGATCGATCTCGTCGTCAACGGCACCGATGTGATTCAAGCCATCCCTAAGGATGCGGCCGGCAACAGCCTGACGAATCGAATCGCGGAGTGGTCGAGCTCGGACCCGTCAAAGGTGACAGTCGCTGCGGGCGTCGTCACCGGTGTCGCGCTCGGCAGCGCGACGATCACCGCGACGGTCGAAGGTCACACTGCCTCCGAAATTGTGAACGTCAAGGAAGGCGCTGTCGTTTCGGTGAACGCGGTGACGTTCAGCGTTCAGAATTCGGCGGTGACCGTGTCGGTACCGGCTGGAGCGCTGACGCAGACGAAGAACATCACCGTTGCTCCGGCGCAGTCGCCACCGCCGAACGATCGCCTCATGCCGGGTACCGCGTTCGACTTCGGCCCGAACGGAATCACCTTCGCGCAGCCGGTTACGCTGACGGTCAAGTACGATCCGTCAAACCTGACCGCCGGAAGCCCCGAGGCTGGACTTCAGCTATACGAGGTGGTTGGAACGTCGTGGCGCGTCGTCGCCGGCAGCTCCTCCAATCTCACGACGCATACAGTCACCGGCAATGTCACGCACTTCACGGTCTACGGTGTCCTGATGCAGCCGCGGGTCGAGACAATTGCGATCAATCGGGATACCACCGTTCAGGCAAGAGCGACAGTTCAATTCACGGCGACCCTCAGGGACAACGAGCAGCAGGCGCTCACACGCCCGGTTACCTGGACAAGCTCGAGTCCGGCGATCGTCAGCATCGATGGGAATGGTCTGGCGACCGCGCTGCTTCCAGGACAGTCGACCATAACCGCCACGTCGGAAGGAAAGAGCACGACGGCCAAGGTCACAGTGGTGCCGGGCCCGCCCGCCTTGCTCGCAATCGTTGCTGGTGACGGCCAGTCCGCCGCTGCCGGCAGCGCCGTGCCAGTACTCCCTGCGGTGAAGGTCACTGACGCATTCGGAAACGCCGTCTCCGGATTCGTGATCAACTTCGCGGTCGCGAGCGGCGGCGGCGCGATTACCGGCGGTGCGGCGACAACCAATGCCTCGGGAATCGCAACAGTTGGAAGCTGGACGCTTGGAACGGTCGCCGGTCCGAACACGCTCACTGCGACCGGTGCGGGGCTGACGCCGGGCACCGTGACGTTCACAGTCGCAGCTGGAGCCGGCGCGCCGACAACCGTCATCGCATTCGCAGGCAACAATCAGACAGCGACGGCAGGTGCGCAGGTCGTGACGCCACCGTCAGTCAAGGTTACCGATGCGAATGGAAATGCTGTCTCGGGATTCACCGTCGTCTTTGCCCCTGCCGCAGGGAGCGGGACCGTCGCCGGTGGTTCCGCCATTACGAATTCGTCCGGAATCGCCGCGCCCGCAAGCTGGACTCTTGGCTCGACGCCCGGTGCCCAGAGCCTCACGGCAACGGCGAGTGGATTGACCGGTAG
>JAHFCS010000317.1:1170-3758 GCA_023249395.1 Gemmatimonadota bacterium | reverse complement strand
CGCGGCCGCCATCTCCATTCTCCGCAAGCGGCGCATCGAGACTGTCGACGAGAAGCGTGTGGTTTTCCTGATTCTGGCGACGATCCCGGGAGCCATCGGGGGGCTGCTTCTCGAGGAGAAAGCGGAAAGCGCCTTTCGCGCTCCTGCACTGACAGCGGCTGCGTTGATCGTCATGGGCATCATTCTCTGGGCTGCAGACAGGTTCGCGCAAATGAATCGCGAGCTTGGCACGATGCGCTGGCTCGACGCGCTGCTCATCGGTATTTCGCAGGTGTTCGCCCTCATACCCGGGGTCTCGCGGTCGGGATCGACGATCACCACCGGACGGTTGCTCAGCTTCGACCGGCAGAGCGCGGCCGTGTTCAGCTTCCTGATGAGCATGCCGATCATCGCCGCTGCGGTGGTCCTCAAGGGGCCGGAGGTGTTGCGCACCAGCGGCATCACGCCGCCACTCGTTATGGGTGTGCTCTCGGCGGCAATCAGCAGCTGGCTCGCGATTGCGATCCTCCTTCGATACGTCGTGCGTCACAGCTATGGAATCTTTGCGGTGTATCGGGTCGTACTTGGAATTGTCGTGCTGGTGATTCTCGCCACGCGTGGCTGACGATTACTGCCTCGACGGATATTCCGCGACGGAGCTTGCGAGCGAGCTGAGACTGCCGCGGGTGGAGCTGTTGGAAGAGACGCGTTCGACCCTCGACATTGCTCATCATCTCGCTGCGAATGGTGCGCAATCCGGAACGCTCGTTCTTGCCGGGACGCAGACGGAGGGGAGGGGACGCAGCGGATCGCGCTGGTTGTCAGCGGCTGGAGCCGGCCTCTGGATTACTCTCATCGAGCGACCGGCCGATAGTTCCGGCCTGGAAGTCCTTTCGCTTCGCGTCGGGATCCGGCTCGCCCGCGCTCTGGATCTTTTCGCTCCCGAGCCGATCCGCCTCAAGTGGCCGAACGACCTGTATGTTGGCGGGGGGAAGCTCGCCGGAATACTGATCGAGGCGCGGTGGCGCCAGCAGAAGCTCGAATGGGTCGCGATCGGAATCGGAATCAACGTCGTGGCGCCTGCCGAGGTGCCTGGGGCGGCCGGCCTCGATCCCGGCTCCAGGAGAGTAGAGATTCTGGCCGAGCTCATGCCGGGTCTCCGTCAGGCCGCGGTCTGCACCGGCGGGCTCACCACACGTGAGCTGATCGAGTTCGACACCCGCGACCTCGCGCGAGGCCACCGATGCATCGAGCCGGCGCAGGGAACGGTGGCGGGAATCACCTCGTCGGGCGAGCTGCTCGTTGCGCTCGCCGACACAGTCGCCAGATTCCGCTCCGGCTCCCTCGTCCTCGACCCCCTCCAATGATCCTCGCATTCGACATCGGCAACACGGAGACAACCGCCGCGCTTTTCGATGGCGACGCTGTAGGTCCGCACTGGCGGCTGACCACGAACCTCCCGCGCACGCCCGACGAATATGTGCTCCTGCTTCGGTCGCTCTTCAGCGCCGCGGGAATGGATATCTCGACAGTCAGCGGATCTGCGATCTGCTCCGTTGTTCCGCCGGTGACGCAGACGCTGGCCCACGCTTGCCTCGAGTGCTTCGGCCGGTCACCGCTGATAATCGATGCACACTCGCAGCTTCCGGTCCGCTTGGAGGTGGACGAGCCTTTCACCGTTGGTGCCGATCGCATTGCCAACACGCTCGCCGCGAGCCGGCTGCATAAGCGCGACACGATCGTGGTCGACCTCGGCACCGCGACGACTTACGATTGCATCACCGCCGACGGGGCTTTTATCGGAGGAATCATCCAGCCCGGCGTCGGGACCTCGGCCGAGACGCTGTTCCGCCGAACGGCGCAGCTCGCCGCCACGGAGCTCGTGCCGCCGAAGAAAGTGATTGGCACGCGCACCGATGAGTGTATCAGGTCCGGGGTGCTCTATGGCGCGGCAGACTCCATCGACGGGCTCGTGCGAAGAATCAAGAAGGAATGGGGTGTTCCGAGCCCTCTGGTCATAGCGACAGGCGGCCTCGCCGAAACGTTGCGGCCGTTCTGCCAGACATTCGACGTTGTGGACGCGTTCCTCACGCTTCAGGGAGTGAGGCTGGGCTACGAGATCCTCACGGCGTAGCCATTGCGGGAGTCGGAGCGGGCGTTATTCTTCGGCAGTGTTGCCACCAACGTATGGAGGTACATATGTGGCGTAGAGTCTTCTCCACCCTCGTTGTATTGGCGGTTATCCTCGGACTTGCCGCAACCGCCGGCGCGCAAAGCAAGGCGACGAAGATTGCGAGCGCGATGGCTGCTGCCCCCGCCTCGATCGGAAAGAGCGCCACCATCAAGGACTGGCCCGACAAGGACGGGAACATGGCGCTGCTTCGCGAAGGATCGAACGGCTGGACCTGCCTGCCCAGTCACCCGGCAAGCCGGATCCTTACCAACGATGCCATGTGCATGGACGCGAACTTCGGGGACCTCATCGGTGCTTTGATGAGCGGCAAGCCGCCCGCCCTCAAGGGCGTCGGGTACTCGTACATGCTGTCCGCAAACGATTGGGAGAGCAACACCGATCCGACGGCGCAGAAAGAAACGCCCGACAACCAGTG
>JAHFCS010000317.1:0-1160 GCA_023249395.1 Gemmatimonadota bacterium | reverse complement strand
TTGCGGGAATTCCGACGCGTCCGAGCCTCAACGGGCCGTACGTAATGTGGGCCGACACGCCGTATGCCCACGTCATGTGGCCGATGAAGTAGCCTCCGGCCGTTTGCAGTTTTGCCAACGGGTGACCGCTTGAATTAGACCACCTGATCGGATAGCTTAAGGGCTGTTAGCACTCGAAGGAGAGGAGTGCTAACAGCCTTTTTTGTCCCCTGTTTCCAGCCATTTCAGCAAGAGGGATGCACCATATGGCCACAAAAACCAGCACGAAGGTAACTCCTCTCTCCGACCGCGTCGTCGTGCGCGCGATGGAAGAGACCGAGCAGATGCGCGGCGGGCTCTTTATCCCCGACACCGCAAAGGAAAAGCCGCAGCAGGGAGAGATCGTCTCCGTCGGCCCCGGCAAGTACGAAGACGGCAAGCTCGTCCCCATGACCGTCAAGGTCGGTGACAAGGTCCTCTACGGAAAGTACAGCGGCACCGAAGTCACGATCGACAACGAGCCGCTCCTGATTTTGCGCGAGTCCGATGTTCTCGCGGTCATCAGCTAACCTGAAACGAAAGAGATACCCACATGGCAGCCAAAGAACTCCATTTCAACGTTGACGCCCGCGCGGCTCTGAAGCGCGGTGTCGATCAGCTCGCCGAGGCGGTCAGAGTGACCCTCGGCCCCAAGGGCAGAAACGTCGTCATCGACAAGAAGTTCGGTGCCCCGACCGTCACCAAGGACGGCGTAACCGTCGCCAAGGAGATCGAGCTCTCCGATGCGATCGAGAACATGGGCGCACAGATGGTGAAGGAAGTCGCGACGAAGACCTCCGATCTCGCCGGCGACGGCACCACGACCGCGACCGTTCTCGCCCAGGCGATCTTCCGCGAAGGCCTCAAGAACGTCACCGCCGGCGTGAACCCGATGGCGATCAAGCGCGGCATCGACAAGGGTGTCGCCGCGGTCGTCGAGGAGCTCAAGAAGATGAGCGTCGCGACCAACGGCAAGAAGGAGATCGCGCAGGTCGGCGCCATCTCCGCCAACAACGACAAGGAAATCGGCGACCTGATCGCCGAGGCGATGGAGAAGGTCGGCAAGGATGGCGTCATCACGGTCGAAGAGGCGAAGGGCCTCGAGACGACGCTGGAGACGGTCGAGGGAATGCAGTTCGACC
>JAHFCS010000316.1 GCA_023249395.1 Gemmatimonadota bacterium | reverse complement strand
GGAGCGGGCGCAGGATCTGTTCAGCAGCGGGGTTCTGACGCTACGCGAGCGTGCGCTCGCTGAACAGCTCTACATCACGACAATCACCGCCGTGGCGCGAATCGCTCAGCGCGACCGTGACGAATACTCGGACATCATCGAAGACCTGGAGGCAACCCTTACCGATCGGTACTTCTGCAATTTCTCGCTCTTCCAATCGCTGCCGGACAGCTGGGCGATCGACCAGTTGTTTCCGGTGATGCCGATCCACCGCCTGGACGAAGAGCCGACACGCAACGGCACGATTCAGGACGTGACCTGCGACTCCGACGGAAAGATCGAACGATTCATCGGCGATCGGCACTCGAGGCCGAGTCTGTCGCTGCATCCGTTCACGGATGGCGAGCAATACATCCTCGGGATCTTCCTTACCGGGGCCTACCAGGAGATCCTCGGCGACCTGCACAACCTGTTCGGCGACACCAACGCGGTGCACATCCGCCTCTCCGAAAACGGCTACGAGGTGGCTGAGCTGGTTCACGGCGACACGGTGACCGAGGTGCTGGCATACGTTCAGTTCCGCGCCCAGGATCTGCTCGCGACCTTCCGGCGAAAGGTCGCTGCCGCGAACGGGATCACGAGACAGGAGGCGAACACATTCATCGCCGACTACGTCGCAGGTCTCGAAGGTTACACGTACCTGGAAGGCGAGGCGGCGCGATAGTCTACTTTGACCGCAAACGCTGAAGGATTCCCGTGGGGTTCGAACCACCCCACGCAGCGACAGCGGGTCGCGGTTGCGACTATGGTTGCACTCCTCGCGACCGCCGTGCTCTACGCCAGCTACCTCGACGATCCCGCTAGAAAGACAGACTTCTCCAACGTCTGGTTCGGTGCGCTGATGATGCTCCAGGGGCGAAGTCCGTACCCGCTTCTCGGGCCCGGACTTTCATTCGACATGCCGTTCCCGCTCTTGTATCCGGCGTCATCGTTCGTGCTTGTGATTCCGTTCGCCGTTCTGCCTGAGCAGGCAGCAGCGCTGGTGTTCGTCGCGCTTTCGGTATTCCTGATGGTGTACGGGATAACCGCTGGCAGCTGGCACCGCTTGCCGATGCTTGCCTCAGCGGCGTTCGTGGATTCTGTTCTTGCCGCGCAGTGGACGATCCTCATGACCGCCGCGTTGTTTCTGCCATGGCTCGCGATATTCACCCCGGCGAAGCCGCAATCCGGGCTGCCAATCGTCGCTGCCTCGAGATCACGCGCCGCTGTCGTGGCTGCGGCTCTCAGCGTGCTGTTTCTGATTGTCGTCAGCCTCTACATGTTGCCTGGCTGGCCCCGGGAGTGGCTCTCGATCGTCGGGAAAGCGGCCTATGAAAGGCCACCAATCGTCAACCCGCTGGGCTTGCCCGTTCTACTCCTGCTGCTCCGTTGGCGCAGAAGCGAAGCCTGGCTCGTGCTGGCGACTGCCTGCCTCCCTCAGACGTTCATGTGGTACAGCGCCCTGGCCCTTCTCACGATTGGAGCGAGTTATCGCGAAGCATGTATGATCTCGCTCATATCGTCGCTCGGATTCCTGTTCGGAAACTGGCTGATTTACGTCGGCGCTCCTCACCTTCCCATCGCAACGTGGACGGTTTACGTCGGCAGCACTTTCCTGCCGTGTGTGGTCCTCATTCTCCGCCGCCCCAATGAAGGACCGCCCCCCGCGTGGCTTGGATTTCTCGAGCTGAGGCGCTTCGGGCTCAACCCTTGAAGCGCCGTCCTACCTCCTCCCAGTTCACGACGTTCCACCACGCCGCGATGTAGTCAGGGCGGCGGTTCTGGTACTTCAGGTAGTACGCGTGCTCCCAGACGTCGAGGCCGAGGATCGGGGGAGACTTTCCATCCATCAGCGGATTGTCCTGGTTCGGCGTGCTTGTGATCGACAGCTTGCCCCCGTCGTTCATGAGCCAGACCCAGCCCGATCCGAATCTGCCAACGCCGGCGGCGGCCCACTGCTCCTTGAATTTGTCGAGGCCCCCGAAGGAACCCTGGATTGCGTCGGCGAGCGCGCCCGCCGGCTCTCCGCCCTTGGGCGACATGATCTGCCAGAACATCGAATGGTTCCAGTGTCCACCGCCATTGTTTCGAACGGCAGTGCGCACCGCTTCTGGAACGGTGCCGATGCCGCCCATGAGATCGTCAAGCGATTTGCTCGCGAGCTCCGGCGCCTTCTCGATCGCCGCGTTCAGGTTGTTGATATACGTCTGGTGGTGCTTGCCATGATGGATCTGCATCGTCGTCGTATCGATGTGCGGCTCGAGCGCGTCGAAGCCATACGGAAGCTGCGGAAGTGTGAATGCCATTCGAACTCCGGATTTAATTAGTCGCCGCGGCAGGATTGCCACGTTGACGCCACCAGCTGATGATCCCGGGCAGAATCGAGACGAATATCACGATCAGCACGACGATCTCGATGTGCTTGTCAATTCCCGGAATATACTGGCCGAGAAAATACCCTGTGAACAGCATGCTCCATACCCAGAGCAGCGTGCCGATAACGCTGATCGCGAAAAACTGACGGTACGGCATCTGGCCGACCCCGGCGACAACCGGGGAGAACGTCCTGATGATTGGCATGAATTGCGCGAGGATGATCGTCTTCCGTCCATGCCTGGCGTAGAACCGTTGCGCATTGAGCAGATGCTTCTTGTTGAACAGAAAGGAATTCTCTCGTGTAAAGATACGGGGGCCGGTGCTCCGGCCAATGAAGTATCCGCACGAGTTGCCCGCAATCGCGGCGGCATGGAGCAGCATCCCGAGGTAGTATACGTCGAGAAATCCGCGCGCCGATACGAGCCCGGCGGTGACGAGCAGCGAATCACCGGGGAGGAAGAACCCGACGAGCAAACCCGTCTCCGAGAAAACGATCGCCGTCATCCCGAAGTACCCGGCCCATTTTATGAGGGCGGGAAGGTCCGATAGATTCGCGAACAGCTCGCGCAGTTGATTCATGGACTGGCAAAGAGGGGGGAATGCAGGAGAGGAGAATCGCAAATTCAACCTTTGACGACCTATGGTCAACCGCACCGGAGCTGGTCGTGCGTGCGGCGGCCGAGCCGGATCGTCGCGCACGGACGAAGGGGATGACTCCGCGCGGCGAGCGAATCTTCAACATCGCGTCTTTTCTGGTGATCCTGCTCTTCGCGATTGCCTGGTCGTGGTCGATAGCGCTGGCCCGCGCCACTGGTGGCGGCAGACCGGTCAACGCGACAGCCGGCATTCTTGCCAGCGCGCTCACCGATGCCGATGCGCCGTCCGTCGCGTACCTCACCGACGCAGCATTGGGCATCGTTTCGCCGTTGCGTGGAGAGAGTGGAAAGCTCAGGGCGCGCATCCAGCAGCCGGGCGAATCGCTGCCGGGCGACACACTGCCGTCGGGCGCGCTGGCGACGTTCTCGTCGGGCGCGTCTCGCTCCACGGCTGACTCGAGCGCCGTAATCACGACTCCGAAAGCAACGGGTATCTGGTCGCTCGCAATCGCGCTCGGCAACGCCATCCGCCCCATCACCGACTTTTCCGTGATCACCCTTCTGCCCGCGTCGCAGAAGCGCGGCGGCCGGATCGGACTCTACTACATCGGCAACTGGCCCTCCGCGCGAGCCTCGGCGAAGGCCGACTACACGCCCCCTGGCGGATTCATCGAAGTCAATCCGTCCGAACAGAACACGCCCTTATCAGACCATTTTCGGCTGCGCGATTTCTTTCCGCATGACCAGCAATCGGTCTGGCCGAAGTACATCGT
>JAHFCS010000315.1:2238-3790 GCA_023249395.1 Gemmatimonadota bacterium | reverse complement strand
GTCGCCCCACGCTTCCGGGCGGCAAGTCGACTTCCCACGTGGTGGCGTCGCGGCGCGTGATGGTCGCCTGGCTGGTGCCGAGCCCCGACTTGTTCGCGCCGTCAGAAAAGCAGTGACCGCCCGGCTGCGGGCCCATCTGAAGACTGTGAATGACGCCGTTGATGTGAAACTGCACATCGGCCTGCGCAGCGCGAACTGTCGCGCCGATTGGAATCTCGGTGACGGTGTGCTGCCTGAAGTCCGGCTCCATCAGCATCTGCGCGCCGACCTCGAGGTCATGATCATCGACCACGATACCGAGCGGCACCCCTCCGCCTCCCCGCACCGGTCGCGACAGATCCACGCGAATCGAACGGCTTGTGCCATCTCGCCGTGTCTCGCCGAGCACCATCACCGCCGCGCGGCCTGCGTAGGTGACGATCACGTTGCCGGCGCCCCGCTCGTAAGGGCCGCGTCCGTCGCTCCGCACCGAATAGCCCGAGTCGCTCAGGATGAACCTCGATGCGTCGAACCCTCGCGCCGTCTCGGTGCACAGGTTCTCTCCCGACGCACAGTTCTTCTCGATCTCTCCGTCGCACGGCACCGGCGGTACCTGACCCGTCAGGCGCAGGTATTGCGAGAGCTGCGCGTAACTCTCGGCCCAGTAGCCGATCAGAAATGCGGCGGCGGCGGCGCGCGTTCTCGGTTTCGCGAGCCCCAGGCGCTCATTCCGCACGTCGATCGTTATCGTGTCGCCGAGCCGCGCCCCGTCGATTTGCGCCAGAGTCTCCTCGCACGTGCGGAAGGTGCCGGCAAGGCGCGCGACGATCGAGGGCTTGGTGGCTGAATCGGTGAAACGCTCGCTAGAAGGCGCGCGGAGGCCGGTGATCGCTCCGCAAAGATAGTCGTTGCGTTCGGCGAGTCGTGACGCAACGCCACCGAAGGCGAGCTGAGTAGCGGTGGCCCTGAACGAATAGCGGTTCGCCGGCATGGCGTCGGCCACTAGGACGACCCTCTCACCATAGTCTCGCGCGCTTTCGCGCAATGCCTCAACGATCGGCGCGCGGCGTTGCGCGATCGCGCTCGCCGGCAGCAGAGTCAGACTCGCGAGTCGAAGAATCGAGCGGTGCATTGAACTCGTCCGAAGGTGAGTCGGAGCCGTGACTTCCACCGCATGATGCGCCCGTCCTGGTTCGTCATGCATGCGCCATCGTGCCACGCAGAGCGTCAACGCAACGGGTGTGCCGTAGAGAGCCGCCGTGCTAAGTGTTTGCGTGGCAGCGTTATATCCCGCAGAGTGCGCACCTCTCGGCAAGATCACGCGTA
This sequence comes from Gemmatimonadota bacterium, assembly GCA_023249395.1. Taxonomy (GTDB): domain Bacteria; phylum Gemmatimonadota; class Gemmatimonadetes; order Gemmatimonadales; family Gemmatimonadaceae; genus UBA4720. The sequence continues at coordinate 2,485 of JAHFCS010000315.1, read as the reverse complement.
ACGACAGCGCCTATTCGCGACGCAGATCGTTACGTCTCCCGCGGAAATCCGATTCGAGGGCAAGGTCGGAAGCTGATTCGTGCGAGGCACTTGACCGGATGACGCGGCGCGGCACGGAGCTTGACCTTGCGTAGGTGGCCGCCGCGCAACAAATCCTAGCTACACGCGCGAATCGAGCGGCCGCCGCTTGGCGACACTCCACCAGTGAGTCTCCCATGAAACGCACGCTCTTGTTGATCGCACTGCT
>JAHFCS010000315.1:0-2228 GCA_023249395.1 Gemmatimonadota bacterium | reverse complement strand
CCGGAACAAGTTTGCCGGTGATTCGCCCGAAGGTATCCGTGCTCGGAACGATCAACGACAGTGTGATCGGCGGTGGCTTTCTGCCGAACGACGCCTCGCTCTCTCCCGGCGGACATACCGTGGTTTTCCCCACGGACCACGATCTCCGCGCGTTCAACGCCTCGACGCACCTGACGACGGTTCTGGTCACCGGCTACTCGGAAAACCCCGTGTGGTCTCCCGCGGGCGATCTGATCGCCTTCGCTCACGCCGGCGATCAGGGGCAAGAGCTTCTTTGGTCCGTGAAGATGGATCAGACGACCGGGAAGCCGCTCGAGCCCGCGCGGCGCCTGAGTCTGTCAGCCACTTCCGGGTCCTCGCCGCAATTTTCTCCGGACGGGAAGTTCGTTGCGTTCGTGCGCGATGACGGCGGCGGCAAGTCGTCACTCGTCGAAGTTCCTGCGGCTGGCGGCGCGGAGAAAGTGCTGGCCGTGGGCGCGGGCATCGCCCGCCTACGGTGGACTGCCAACGGAGCGTCGATCTACTACGTCGATTTCGTGAACGCTCTCCAGAAATCCATCATGTATCGCGTGCCATCCTCGGGCGGCACAGCACAGGCGGTGCACGACTATTCGAACGTGTTCGACCCACCGGGCGTCACGAGCGACGGGAAGTTTGCCGAGCTTCCGGAACCTGCTACTGCGCGAGGGAACAGCATCGTTCTCGCCGATCTTTCCGGTCGTCCCCTCGCGCGGGTTGAGTGGCCGTCAGGCGTGTGGAGCACCGATTGGTCCGGCGGATACCGTCTGGCCGGCGTCCAAGGGCACAATCCGCGCGCACTCCGCGTCGTGTCGCTCTCGGACGGCAAGGTGCGAGAAGTTATCGGAATGGGGGCGGAGTCCGGCGCGCCGGTCTGGTTTCCGGACGGAAAGAAGATCGCGGTCATTGCCTACTTCAACGCGCTGCCGTTCCTCGTGACGATGAAGCCCGACGGAAGTGAGATGAAGAAGTCTCCCATGAACGCGCCACCGCAATTCACCAACCAACTCAACGGTGCAAACTTTGCCGATCTCCGAATTTCACCGGACGGACGGCGAGCCGCGTTTCTCGGTGCGAACAGACAGAGCCTCGAAGTCATGGACCTCACTTCAGGCGAGCAGCGGCAGCTGGTGCCTCCGCTCAAACTCCGCTTCGCCAACTCATTGATTTGGCTTCGCAACTCCACGGGTGTGCGATACGTCTTTCAGGACCGATCGACGACGCCTCCGACCCGAAGCGTACGCGAGGTTTCCCTCGACAAATCGGACAAGCTGGTGCGGCTTGTTCCTATCGGAGAACTTGGCAGGGCCATTCTCCTCGTCGACCAGGATACGGTCGAAGCGTTCGGATCAGGGAAGTTCTCGTTTCTTCCGCTCGACGGAGGCGCCGCGCGAACGGTGTTCGAGGCGCCGGTCGTCGGCGCCGGTGCGATTTCAAGCGATCGCCGAACTCTCGTCCTGCGTCCTGGCGCATTCGTGACACATGAGCCCGTGCACGGAATCACGCTCGTGAACCTTGGTGACCTGAGTCAGAAATCGATCGACTTGCCCTTCCTGGACACAGGGAATCTGGCCTTCGATCCCAGTGGGCTGCACGTGTTTACGCCAGGCAGGGACGATCCCGCTGGTGCACTCCACATCTATGAAATCTCAACCCAGAGCGGCGCAAAGCGTGTCGTGGCGTCGATGGACACCAAGGAACACAGCAGCGTGTTCTCGGTGTCTCCGGACGGCAAATGGCTCGCATATACTGTTGCCGGCATGCCGACCGCCACGTTCCTGACTCTCGATCTGTCAGATGCTGTCGCAAAACTCTCGCAGCAGGGGCAGAAGCATTGATGCATCCACACCGCCGATGACACGCCGCGTGCTGGTCGTCGACGACGATCCGACTATTCTCGTGTCGGTCGCCGAGGCGCTTCGTGAGGACGGGATCACGGTCACTGTCGCCGATGGAGGGGCGAGCGCCCTCGCGATGCTCGAGCGCGCCGCGCCCGACGTCGTGCTCTCGGATGTGCGCATGCCGGACATCGACGGTCTGGAGCTGCTGCAGGAAATCAAGGCGAAACACCTTCAGGCCGACGTCATCATGATGACCGCATTCGACGACATGCCGACGGTCGTGGCGTCGATGCGCGGAGGCGCCGTGGATTTTCTCGTGAAGCCGCTCGACTTGAACCAGTTGCGCACCGCGATCCGTCGCGTGTTCGA
>JAHFCS010000314.1 GCA_023249395.1 Gemmatimonadota bacterium | reverse complement strand
GGCAGTGGCGATGATGACCACGTTGATAACCGTGAGCGCCGCGAACAGAAGCACGGTCTTACGGACCCTCACCGAGTTCAAGTCGATTATCGGGAAGCCCTCGGCCGCTGGCGCTTCACCGGCCTCCGCTGCGCGTGTGGCCCTTCGCCGGGCGCGCCACAGCCCGAAGGGAATGAGGAGCAGGCCACCGACGAAGAAAGCGGGGACGACCAGGTAGACCATGATGCCGACGTACGGGCCGCCGCTGAAGCCCACTAGCTCGATGGCGAACAGCGTCAGGAAGATGATCGCGCTGATGGTGGTGATGACCACGCCCGCAAGGCTGATGGGATTCCGCGAGATCATCGCGAATCGGTACTTCATCAAGGAAGACCTCCAGACGTTTGTGTTTCGAAACGGACCAGCGTACGGCAATCCGCGACAAAATAACCTCGATGTCGGAGGAATGCTTTTCCGCAGGCCTTGTCGAGATGCGCAAGTAGGCGGTAGGCCGTTGCTTCCATTATCTTTCCTCTACGGGACGCGACACATTCCCCCGAGTCTCATAAAGAAAAGGAGAACAATTGAAACCGTACACGGTTATTGCAGCCATCGCCATTCTGATTATCGGCAGCGCTTCCGCCGGCCGCTTTGCGACCGCTGCGACGCTGCAGCAGGATCCGCCGGGCAAGGCTCCGTACGATGCGAACTGCAAGAAATGCCACGGCGCGATAGGCGTTGCACCCAAGTCGATGAAGACGAAGTTCCCGAAGATCGCGACGTTCAATGCGGAGTTCTTCGAACACCGCTCGGCCGATTCGGTCGTGACGATCCTGACGAAGGGAAAAGGCCAGGACATGAAGTCCTTCAAGGACAAGCTGTCGCATGCCGAGATGGTCGCAGTGGCCGCCTACATCAGGGCGTTCGGCAAGCCCAAGTAGAAGCGGAATGACGTTGCGGCCGTACGGAAGCGCCGCGAGAGAGCAGTCACATCCTGTTTAGGATCTCTGCTTTTTTTGCGTAGTACTCGTCGCTCGTGATCAGCCCTGAGTCCACCAATTCCTGAAGCTGCATGAGCGTCCTGGCAGTATCTTCGATTGCGAGCGGTTTGACCTCCGGCGAGAGAAATCTCTGGCTTTGCCCGCTACCGCCCAACTCATCGACCATTTGCCCAATCGCCGTCGGCACCGGGTTGGTCTTTAACGTCCGGATCGGTCCGGAAGAGCCGTCCGTCGCGCTGCGTGCCCATATCAACAGGCGGAGCAAGGCCCACACGGCGACAAGGGCCCCCAACAGCATAATGAAGCCGCGGACAATCATCGCGCCCTCCACGGCGGGAGATTCATCACGTCGATCAAGAGCCAACGCCGGACTTAATCTACAAGGGCTCTACAGCGACTATGAAAGGGCGACCGCGTCCCGCTTCGAGGTCGTCCCGCACTGAGAGCAGATGCAGAACTCGCGACTCACAACCACCAGGTCGGTTGTGTTGTCGCAACCCGGGCACGCCCCTTTGATAATCGGCTGCATCTGAGTCTGCAGACCGTTGCGTACCAGGCGCGCCGCCATTACAACCGGCGGAACTGCGCCAACAGGACACAGAGCGCCGTTGCAGTGCTCGCCAATCTCGAGACAGACAACCTCTCGGTCGTGAATCGGTGAGGGATCGTCCGTCACCGGCTCATCCGTAAGCACGAGGCGCACGTCCTGATCGCAGGCCGAGCAGTACGCGTTGATGGTCTTCATTGTAACCTCCTCACGTCAGTGGAATTACCTCGGCGCTCGCGTCGATGCGCCTCGCAATATTCGTCGCAACATCACGCGGCAACCCGAACACGGATGTCGATGCCGCGTCCGCGTCGATGCAGCGATTGGTCAGCACGGTCGCGCTATGGAATGGCGTGCGCCGCGGCGCAGCCGTCTCCGGGTCGATCAAGTGGTGATAACGCATGCCGCGCCAGCGGAAGAACCGCTCGTAATCGCCGGACGTCGCCACTGCGCGATCGCTCACGCGCAGTGTCGCAGCCAGCGCGTGCCGATCGTGCGGCGAACGGATACCCACCGTCCACGGCTCGCCTTCCGGCGAATGACCGAGGGCAAACAGGTCGCCACCGACCGTGACGATCGCGTGCCGCACGCCGCGCCGCCGGAGCGCGCCAGTGGCACGATCTACTCCGTAACCTTTCGCAATTGCGCCCAGGTCGAGGTGCAGATCCCGATCGTCGAAGCGCACCATCGGGTTGCCGGAGCGCGCGGACAGATCCACCTTCCGCCAGAAGTGGCGCGCAGCCAGCCGCTGAACACGATCATCGGGAGGCGGCTCGTGACGATTGAGCACGTCCCACAGTTCGGACGCCTCGCCCACGGCCGGATCGAAGCGTCCGTCGCTTACGGACGAAACGCGCAGTGCTGCGGCGATCACGCTCGCGGTCTCGGGGGTGATGGGCACACCATCGCGCGCTGCGCCGAGATTCGCCCGACCGATGTCGGAGTCGGTTCGAAAGCGCGTCATTATCCGCTCCACCCACTGCAGCTCTGCGATAGCGGCGTCGATAGCATCCTCCGCGAAGCGCTCATCGCTGTGCGCGACCTGCACCTCGGCGATGGTGCCCATCAATGGGACGCTGCGCTTGACGAGTGCGATGTGCCGTCGCAGCAGCGCAGCCGGCAGCGACAGCGCCACGAACACGCCCACCCCTAGTGAAACAAATTCACGCCGGTCAGGACCCCGCCGAGTCGACATATCATCCGACATGGTGATCTCCGTCAGTGTAACGTCCGCACGCACCTGTGCATCCGGCGCAATGTCCGGTGCAGCCGCGATACTTGATCGCACCGAATAGCACGAACAGCACGGCCATCAATACAATCCCGATGATCGCGTCAATCATTGGCTTCCCATCCCCGCGAATCCCATGAAGGCCAGTGAGAGGCAGCTCGCGGCGACGAGGACGAGCCCCATCCGCCGTGCGATCACCGTAACATCCGCCACTTCCATCCGCTCGCGAATCGACGCGAGAAGCGAGAGGGCGAGCGTCAGCCCGAAACCCGCACCGAGAGCGAAAACCAGACCCTCGACGAAGTTGTAACGCCGACTCGTCTGAAACAGCGCCAGCCCGAGAATCGCGCAGTTCGTTGTGATGAGCGGGAGATAGATGCCGAGCTGGCGGAAGAGCACGGGCACATGTTTCTTCACGCCCATCTCGACGATCTGGACTGCGGACGCGATCACGACGATGAATGCGATCGTGCGCAGGTAGGGTGCGTGACCGAGGATATACGTATTGAGCACCCATGCGCTCACAGCGGTGATGATCAACACGAACGTGTTCGCGAGGCCCAGCCGCCAGGCGGTCTCGATTTTTGCAGTGACGCCGAAGAACGAGCAGAGCCCGAGAAACATCACCAGAGTGAAGTTGTTCACCACGAGCGTGGAGACGAAGATCCAGGCGAGGTTGCTCACTTTACCGTCACCAGGCGCCGCCGGCGCCTGAGCTCGTCGATCCACCCCGCGGCGATGAGCAGCAGCCCGAGGGTGAAGAAACCGCCCGGCGGCAGTACCATGAAAACCCACGGTTCCCATCGCGGTCCGAGGATGTCGAAGCCGAGCAGTGAACCGCGTCCGAGCAGCTCTCGAATCGCACTCATCGCCATGAGCGCGAGTGTAAACCCGATTCCCATTCCCATTCCGTCCGCCACCGCGCGCATCGGACCAACTTTCGCGGCAAACGCCTCGGCCCGTCCTAGCAACAGACAGTTCGCAACGATGAGCGGAATGAATGGCCCAAGCGCCTTGCTGATCTCCGGGAAGCTCGCCGCGAGCATAAGGTCGGCGAGCGTCACGAACGTCGC
>JAHFCS010000313.1 GCA_023249395.1 Gemmatimonadota bacterium | reverse complement strand
CAGAGACCTGATGCTCGGAGAACTTCGGCGCTCGCGAGAAAGGATCCGGGTTCGCTCGTGAGAAGCGGGCCGCGCTCGGATCACGGATCCGGGTTTCGACATGGTGTCCGCGCAGATCGTTCGCGTGACTTGCCGAGCGGATCCACGGCACGGGTCGAAAGGCCGGTTCTCGAGGGCAACCTGCTCCCACCCCAAGAGAGATCCGGTCCGGGGGACGTCCGCGCGGGCTGAGAGGTCATGGGAAGCAGAGCGTCGCACGCTCGTCGACGGAGTGACGTCGCGGCGGCGGTGGCGCCCATGCGCGCGGCAGTGCGGCGGCAAGCGGTGGCAGGTGTCGCGAGGGTGTGGCGTTGCGGAGCGTGGAGTCAGCGTCTCACGGAGCGGCGGCCGTGTGATCGCGCCGTCAGAACAGGTTCTTGCCGGAGGCGTCACCGGTGTCAGCAGCCTTCGTGGAATCGACGCGTGTGAGGTGAAGATCGACGAGTGCACCTTCGTGTGCGTTCCAGATTGCGGCGTGGAGCCACTCGATCGCGTCGAGAACCAGGTACGCCTGCTCGGGCGTCATCGACGGCAGCTGAAGAGGAATTCGCGGGATTGGATTCGGCGCGACCGATTGGGCCGGTTCGTCACCGGGTGTCGATTGGGCGAGTGTCGCGCTGTGATCCGGAGACGATGCGTGGACGGCGTTCGTCGTCTTCTTGCGGCGTCTCATCGCGCTACTTCGTCTCCGTCGGTTCGGCGTTGCCGGTGGTCGGCACGGCGGCTTTCTTCGGTGGCCTCGCGGAGGCGGCGTCGGACGGGTCACGCAACGAGGGACCGTTGACGCGTACGGTGTGGCACTGGTGGAGCAATCGCGAGATCAGCGCGTCCACGAGGGGCTTGTTGCCGAGGAAGTGATGCCACTCATCGAATTCGAGATTGGTCGTGATGATCGTGGCGCGTTGCCGATACCGCTCTTCCATGAGTTTGAAGAAGATGTTGGTCTGCTCGGGGCGCAGATTGAGGTAGCCCATTTCGTCAATGACAAGAAGGTCGACGCGCGCGAGCGATGCGACGAGTTTTCGCGACGAGCGATCGGCGAGCGACGCATACATCTCGTCAAACAGATCCTGCGCGCGGACAAACAAACCACGATGCCCATTCTGCAATGCCTTGAGCAATAGCGCGGACGCGATGCCGGTCTTGCCGACGCCCGTCGGGCCAATGAACACGATGTTCTCGTGCTTCGCGACGAAGTCCAGTTCTGCAAAGGCGCGTATCTGACGCTGCGAGATGCCTGGCTGGCGCTTGAATGGGAATGTTTCGAGCGTCCATTCTTCGGGCAGGTTTGCGCGGTCGATGCGCCACGCCAGCGCGGATTGCTGGCGATGATGCCATTGGGCTCGAAGCAGCCGCGCGAGAAACTCCTGGTACGAAAGCTCCGTCTTTTCGGCGTGCGTGAGTTCCGCGTCGAGGATATCGGCGATCGCTGGAAGCTTTATCGACTTGAGCAGCTGGGTAATTTCGTCATTCATCGGGATCCTCATCGTGCTTGTCGTGGTGCGGCTCTGACCCGTCGTTGTGCGGAGGCCGGAAGAAGTCGTGGAGGATGCCGCGCAAGACCATGCGCTCGAGCCGGTCGAGGTCGGTCATTCCGTACCGCGTCGCCTCTTCGATCGCGGCGAACAGCGCGTCGCGCGGATACTCGTCGAGCATGCGGATCAGCGTGCGCGTCGCGCGCAACGAAGCGTGTCCGCGTTTCTGCAGCAGCGCGACGTATTCCGTGATCTGCGGCGCGCGCTCGCGGAGTCGCTTCTGTTCTGGCGAATTCGCACCGCGCGTAAAGACTCGCTCGCCACGGGGTGGCCTGTGGGCCGGATCGATGATGCGCGCGTCCACGAGGTCGATCGATCTCGCGTGGGCGGCGACGCAGCGCGGGCCCTGATAGACCTCGATGCGCGCCTTGCTCTCGCGGACTTCGAGTGGTCGGCCAATCAACCGCCACGGGACCGAGTAACGATTGCGTTGGACGTTGACGAAGCCCTCGCTGTCGACGATGCGTTGGTGCAGCAGGTAGACCTCGGGGACGTGTGCGGGAAGGGCGCGAAGCCGAGTGCGCTCGACGGCGAACAACTCACGCGGACTGGCGTGGAGGTGCTTGCGGTACGCGGCGTTGCTCTTGTCGCACCACACGCGGGCTTCGGCGTTGAATTGGTTCCAGTCGGTAAACGTCCTGCCCGAGAGGAAGTTGTTTTCGATGTCATGGAACTTGCGCTCGACCTTCCCCGAACGGTCCGCGTCGCCGACCTCGTGCGCGACGAATTTGAATCCGAAGCGGTCTGCGAAGGCGGCCATCTCGGGCACCGGCACCATCTCGCGCCCGGTGCCCGAGGCCACCACCACGTGGGTGTTGTCGATCACGCCGCGCGCGCACGCGCCGCCGAGGTACTCGAACGCTTCGGTCAGGAAGATCTTGCACTCGAACCGCGTGAAGCGCGGGTAGCCCTGGAAGAAGTTCATCCGCGAGTAGCCGAGCACGAGCGATGCGCTCTGCACCGGCGTGTCGCGTCCGCCGATCGTCGCGCAGTGCGGCGAGGTGTCGTGCTGCATCTCGACGCCGGGCTCGAATTCATACTGACCCGCGGGAAGCGGCGGCTCGTGCCCGATCTCGTTGCGCCGACAGAACGCAGTCAGTGCCTGGTACGAGAGCTTTGCGCCCGTCGCGATCAACTCCTCGTGGACGCGTACCAGATTGCCTTTGCAGGCAGCGTACAGCCCGAGGATTGCGTCGCGATGCGGGTCGGCCAACTCGGCGCGATGAAGACTCGGCACCGCGTCGTTGCCAGACTTGAGCACCTTCTTGACCGCACCACGCGAGATTCCGAGCGCGCTCGCGATCGCGCGTGCGCCGAGGCCGCTTCCCCTGTCATGAAGCCGCAGAATGGCTGCCCGCGTACTTTGATCCAGCATCGGTCACCTCCTTGTCGCATCGTCGTTTCGTTGTCTCGGCCGCCTCCATTGCGTCGTTGCAGGCGTGCACGACGCGTTGCCGCTCGCCGTCGTCGGCACCCGCGAGCACGCCATCGCGCAGCCGCCCGTAGGCGCGCCGCGCCACTGCCGTCGCGATGCCGAGGTCGTCGATCAACAGCTCGATCGGCCGCTTGTTGATCGGCGCGTTGCGCGCGGCTTCTCCGCGCGCGCGAAGTACCGCCACCGGCATGCTCAAGACCAACTCCCGCGCCTTGGCGTTGCCTTCGGTGTACGCGACGTACAGCTCGCCGATCTGCCGATCCGTCATTCGCTCGGGCGCGACCGCATCGGCAAGACGCACGCACGCCGTCGCGTTGGCGCGCGCCATAGGCACCAGGAACTTCATCGCAGCGTGGCCTCCAATTGCACCGTCACGCACGTGCGTCTGCACCGACTCCGGCAGCTCAGTGACGAGCGCGATCCGGCGGCTCACCCAGCTCTGCGTGCGACTGAAGCGTCGTGCCAGCTCCTGCTGCGTGAGTCCGAACCGCGTGTGCATCTCGCGCAGGAACCAGCCCTGCTCGATAGCTGTGTCGCCGTCTCCGGATCGCAGGATCCGCTCGAACATCAACGCGTCCGACTCGCTCAGCGCCCACTCCGTCGCGAGCACGGTGTCCTGACGCAGCGCCCGCTGCGCGCGAACGCGTTTGTACCCGTCGATCAGTACGAAGCGCTCGCCCTCGCGCACCACGACAACCGGCGTCGTCTGTCCGGTCTCCGCCATCGACGCGAGTAGCTGTCGCTCACGGCGGGCGTTGCGAACGCGGAGCACGTCGTGTCGCAGCTCCAGTTGGTGCAGTTCGAGATCCATTGCTCGGCGAGCTACGA
>JAHFCS010000312.1 GCA_023249395.1 Gemmatimonadota bacterium | reverse complement strand
GGGAATCTTCGACGGCGGAATGCCCATCGGTGGCCTGTTTTCGGCCAGCCAGTCGTACACAACCTTCGCAATCGCGGTGTTCTTGCAGACAACGATGAACACGGGAGGACGCGGGTCGTCTTGCGATTGCTCCCAGGTCCGACGTAGCTCCTCCCACAAGCCGCCCAACATCGAGATAGGCGTATTCGCCCACTTCAGAATGGATTCCGGCTTGGGTGATCCCTTCTTGCCGCCTCGCTCCGCTGGCGTCAGTTGCGGCAGAATCCAGCGCCAGATGTTGAAGTAGCCTGGAATCTGGGCGCCGGTCGTGTCGCGCACGGCGAGCTGCGGAATCTTCACGAGGCCTGATTCGATCGAGTCCGTGAGCGGGAAGTCGCTGACCACCCAGGGGAACGGCCGATTTGTCTCCTGACCGACCCGTCCGAGAAAGTACGGCGTCGCCGAAAGGTCCATGCAGAAGTTGATGCCGCGAAGCTTGTTGATGCGGTCGAGTCCTTCAATCCACACCGTGGCTTCCTTGTAGAACTCATCGATCTCGTCTTCCTCCCCAAGCAGGTCTGCTTCTCCAGCTTCGGGCTCGTCCTTGCGAATGCGGTAGGCGTGGTGCGCCTCATCGTTGAGGATGAGGATGTTCTGCTTGCCGCGCACTTCGCGATCGAGCACGCGGCTCACGAGGGCCGTGTCGCTCTCCACGTACTGTTCACGGTAGACGAGCGCCCACTTGAGGACACCGCCGGCGTCGCGCTCCTCGGTCTTGATTTCGAGCAGTCCCGCAGACACCTGGCGATCAAATTCCTCCTGCGTGAGATACCGTCGTCCTCGCGCGACCGTGGTCTTCTGGCCGATCGTGATGAATTCCGTCACGACTTCTCGGCGGCCAGCCTTCAACACCCGCGCTCCCACACCGCCAGCCTGCGTCGTGTGGGGCTCGAACACATGCCAGTTGGTGACCAAGACGCGGCCATGGGAAAGATCGGACATGAGGTGAGGGGGAACGAGGTCGGACTTGCGATACAGGCTTGCTTCGCCCTGTCGCGGATCCAGCTCGCCCAGCCGGCTCCTGATCGTGACATTCGGACACACGACGAGCACGACGTCTGAGTAACGTGCATTGGCGTGATCGTGGACCTTGTTCAGGATGCTCCACGCCGCGACCATGCCCATCACGGTCGTCTTGCCTGACCCAGTGGCCATCTTGCACGCATAGCGACGAAACACCTTGTAACCGAGGTCGTCCTTCTGCTTTTGGCTCGGCTCGTCGAGCGGAATGTCAATGCCCTGCAAGTAGTCGCGACGAGCCTCGTTCAGGAAGATGATCGTCTCGACGGCTTCGAGCTGCGCGAAGAAGAAGCGGAAGCTTCTGCCATCACGACGCCAGTAGCTCAGCAGCTCCAGTGTTGTGGCGGTCACGCCGGGGAAACCGTCCGAGCGCCACTGCCTTACCCGCGCACGAATCAGATTGACGAGCTTGAGCTCGATCGCCGTGCCCGTGGATGGACTTGTTCCAGGCTCCTCAGACGAAGGCGCGGGATAGAAGTAAATCGCCGGACGGCGTCCCTGACGCTTCTCCGGGTCGATGCCCTCCTGCAAGTGCCAGTGACAGGGTGGCTCTTCGAAGGGTGAGCAGATGATCGCTTCGGGAACTTCGAAGTCCGTCATTGCCCAAACGCCCGCATGATGACGTCGAGCGTCTCCCGCACGTCGGGATGCACTTCCTCCGGTCGCATCAGCGCCGCGATCTCGTGATAGCGCGAGTACGGCAACCCTGGCAGCCCCGCGGCCGTGAGCGCCGGTGGAAGGATCTGCGTTCGCGCCTTCGTGCTGTTCAGGTAGTCGTGATTGTCGAGAGGCCGCTCCAATACTCCGCGTGGAAGCTCGTCGGCGAGGTACTTGCGAAGATCCTCAACATGTTGCGCCGATCCCGATTCGCCAACGGCCGAGGTCACAAAGCGCGTCAGCGCCTCGGGGTGAATCAGGTAGCTCTCGATCTCGTAGCGCTTCCATCTCCAGCGCTGGAGGCCAGCGCCTGTGACGGCCGTGGACCTCACGCCCTCATGGCTGTCTCCGTCGACCAACTCCAGGCCGGGGATCGGCCGCACCAACGTGAGGGCATCGTAATGGTCGCGCGCCTTGATTCCTGGCTTGCCGGGCTGCGTGTCGGCAACGGTGGGTTTCCAGAACAGGTTCGTCGTCAGCAGCGCCTCGGCGGGGTGCCCGAGGACGCGAGCAAATGCGCGCAAGATTTCCAGATCAGTGTGACCCTCGAAATAGAGCACGCCCGGCGCCTGAAGCGCTCGCATGATGTCATCGTTCGAGAGTACGCGAAGCGACTCGATGAGTGCTCGCTTCTCGTCGTCGTCCGCCATCATCCGCGGCTGGTCCAGCAGAATGCACAGCTCTCTGACGTCGACGGAGTCGATGATCACTTCCGAGTGTGTGGCGACAATCAGCTGGGAGCCGGTCCGTGCCGCCGCGGAGCGTAGCTCGCTGTAAATGGCGTCCTGCAAGATCATGTGCAAATGGGCGTCAGGCTCATCGAGAAGCAGGACGGCACCGGGCCGCGTGTTCAACATCGTCAGGAGCATCAGCACCTGTTGGAAACCGCTTCCGGCGCTGGCGATGTCGAACCGCGGACCCTTCGGCTCATGGCGGTACTCGGCGACGATGAAGGGGCCCGCGGCGTTCGGTGGCTCGAGCTGGTACCCGAACAGGCGGTGGATGGCTTCCTGCACGCGACCCCAGGCGGCGGAGCTGTGTGCCTCGATTAACAGGTTCCGGAGCATATCGCCTGGCTTCGCTTGACCCAACAAGTGTTCGAGCAAGGGTCTTTGATAGACCGGCTCCTGGACGCTCAATCCGGTCATCGGCGGCACGAGCGCGGTTTGGACGGAGATCGACCGAACGAGATCAGGCTCGACCGGGGCCGGCCGAACATAGATCTGCTCGGTGCTGTCGGCTTCGAACATCATCGGAACCGACCAGTCATCCGTTGTCACGGTGATGCTGATTTCGCCTTTGTAAGCACGATTCCGCCACAGCAGATCGAACGATCTGAGCGGCACAGCAGAAAACGCCTGGCGGGCAATGGGCGCGCGCGTGTATGCTCCTCCGTGACGCTGAAAGTCGTTCAGTTCCTTCCAGCGATCGAGCGCGAGACTCCAGGCGGCTAACGCCTGCAGCAGGGTGGTCTTGCCTGTGTTGTTCGGACCAGCGACGACGACGTGGCCCGGAAGGACGAACTCCGCGCGGTCGAACCTCTTGAAGTTCTCGATCAGCACCCTGCGAATCATTCCGTGGCCTCGCCCGCCGGAACGCGCTGGCGAATCGCGGACCGGACGCGCTGGGCAAGCTCGACCGCCTGTCGCGCCGTTGATTCGTCGATCTCCTCGGGTGCGTCCGGATATCGTGACGCCCAGCCAAGGCGGGTCAAATCCTCGCAGCCCTCGCGCAACGCTTCCAGCGTGTCGTCGTACCGCCGACAGTCCCGCAATAAGGAGACCAGATCGTGCTCGGCCTTCTCGAACCAGGCTTCAGGCTGTGACGCTCGTGTTGTCATACAAGGTCCGGGCGTCGGTCTCGATCATCGACACCAGCGTGCCGACGACGCCCGTGTCTCGAGCGATCTCTGCGGGGGTATAGACGACCACATCGAGTGGCCATTCGCGATCGAGGAATAAGCGGCCCACCGCGATAGCGCGAGCAATGGGCCTTAGGGCCGTCTCCATCTCGATCATCAGATCGAGATGGCTGTCCGGCCCGGCGTCGCCGCGTGCGTGGCTCCCGAACAGGACGATCCGGCGCGGATGGAAGCGCTCGACGATCGTGTGGACCACCTCGTCG
>JAHFCS010000311.1 GCA_023249395.1 Gemmatimonadota bacterium | reverse complement strand
TTCTCGAGACCAAGGCGCTTCGCGTAACTCGAGAGGCGGTCACACGCTGCCCAGCACATGACGCTGGAAAACGTGTGAACGCTCGCTGAACCCCGAAGCTCCCACAATCCAGCGTCCGGCTGGTTGTAGAGCCGGACTGCGTGCTCACCAAAAGCTTCGAGCCAGGCCAGCAAGGCCTTGTGATCGACCTCGTCCCCGCGGGGGTTCACGTAGAGCGGCTCTGCGATAAGCACCGCCTCGCCGTAAACGTCATGTTGAACCTGCTCCCTTGCCTTGTTCCCGACACGCACTGGTCCCATCTCCCGATAGCCGTCGAGGCACTCGGCCACCCGCTCATCGGGAATTGTCCCACCGTCAATGGTGAACAGGGGTCCCAGTTTCGAATCTGGCGTCGCCTCGGCAACACCGAGAACGAAGTCGAGCAGCCGCTCGGTGGTGCGTCTGTCGCCAAGCCTTTCGAGCGAGTTGGCGACAAAATAGGCGTCCCGCGGCCAGCAGTAGCGATAGTCCCAGTTGCGGCCCGTGTCTGGTGCTTCGGGGATCGATGTCGTCATGGCGGCGATTATCGCTCCCGTCTCCTCGAAGATATTGAGCTGGAGTATGATGGCAGCTCTGACCACTCCTTCGCGCCAGCGTGGGTCGATCTCGAGCGACTTCACCCATGAGCGCCAGTGGGACTTCGTCTGCTCGCGCCACTGACCGAACGTGTCGTTCAGGTTGCCGTCCACCGATTCGGCGGCCCCGAACATCAGCGTTACACCCTGGTCCAGGCGGAATGGTGTCGACTCAGCGATGGCGTGGGTGGAGGCACTCGTCGCAAGAGAGAGCGAAGGATCGCCAGCATAGCGAATCATTCCATTACTGACTGAAGGTGTACGGCGTGTGCAGCCGTAGTCTGCATATGGGCTCAGGCTCACCGTTATCCGGGGACTTCCCGCGAGTGGCAAAATCTGTCGCGCGAGCACTGGCGGGCAAAACATCGTTCCGTCTTTTTCGAATCGAGGGCAGAGATCAGTGATCTGTATGGCGTCGCCGTTTGCTGCGTATATCCTCGTTCGGACGATCGCCGTGTCTTGTACGTATTCCTGCTCTGTTCTCGTCTGACCGACAAGCTCTATCGCAAATGTGCCCGCTGTTCTTTCGCTCCCCTTCAGCAGTGAGCAAAGAACCTGATCGCCGTCGAAACGGGGAAGGCAGAACCAGACGATGCCGCCCTGAGCATTGATCAATGCTCCGACGGTACCGTTGCCGATCAGCGCCAGATCGAGTGAAGCTGTGGACTCTTGCGGGATTTGATCTGCCAGTCGGGGGAAACGGCGCGACATTATGAATGCCGGACTCGCCGCGATGAACCAGCGAGAAAAGATACATGAGGCAGCTGCCCTCGTTGAGCCGTACCGCCGCCGCCTTCGGCGGACGGCAAGCACATTTACGGTGGACCCCCTTCCGGTCGAGGCCCAGTTCGCGCCAATCTACTCCCCGCTGACTTGTGACTTAAATCGTCCTTCACATTTCACCGACCGAACACCATGAGCAACCTCCACGTCGTCGACATCCTGGTTATCCTCGCGTACTTCGTCGTGCTGTCGGGGATTGCCTACTGGGCCGCGCGCCGCGAGAAGAATGTGAGCTCCGATTACTTTCTCGCCGGTCGAGATGTAGGCTGGCTCGCGGTCGGCGCAAGCCTCTTCGCTTCCAACATCGGTAGCGAGCATCTCGTCGGCCTTGCCGGCACCGGAGCGGCCAGTGGTCTCGCCGTGGGCCACTTCGAGTGGCTCGCCAGCTTCATTTTGCTGTTGCTGGGCTGGCTGTTCGTGCCGTTCTACCTGAGAAGCGGCGTCTACACAATGCCCGAATTCCTCGAGCGCCGGTACAATCCGGCGTCTCGCGCGTACTTCACGTGGGTGTCCATCGTCGGTTACGTGCTCACCAAGATCAGCGTGACGCTGTTCGCGGGCGGCGTAGTGATGCGGGCGGTGACTGGCTTCGATTTCTGGACGAGCGCGGCAATCCTCATCGTCGTCACCGGACTGTACGTGATTTTCGGCGGCCTTCGCGCGGTGATTTACACCGAGGTGATGCAGGCCGTCGTGCTGATACTCGGGTCGGTGACGCTGATGTTCATCGGCCTCCACGCAGTTGGCGGGTGGTCGGGACTCGAGGCACGTGTGCCGCCCGACTTTTTCTCAATGTGGAAGCCCTCGAGCCACAAGGATTTCCCCTGGACGGGCATCGTATTCGGAGCGCCAATACTCGGTATCTGGTACTGGTGTACCGATCAACACATCGTGCAGCGAGTGCTGGCGGCGAAAAACATACCTGAGGCGCGCCGCGGAACCATCTTCGCCGGCTTCCTCAAGATCCTCCCGGTGTTCATCTTCGTGCTTCCGGGAATCATCGCTGCCGCCCTCTACCAGGACGTCCGCGGCGGCCAGGCCGACTCTGCGTATCCGATTCTCGTGACCCGCCTGCTTCCAATTGGCTTCAAGGGTCTGGTGCTCGCCGGGATGCTCGCCGCGCTAATGAGCTCGCTCGCTTCTGCGTTCAACTCATGCTCGACGCTGCTCACCTGGGACGTCTACCGCAAGTGGAGGCCGAACGCGACCGAAGCGCGGCTCGTCGCGGTAGGGCGCATTACCACGGTGATCCTCGTGTTCCTGGGTCTCGCGTGGATCCCCTTCATGAAGTATGTATCGCCACAGCTCTACATCTACCTGCAGAGCGTTCAGGCCTACATCGCTCCGCCTATTGCGGCGTGTTTCCTCCTGGGGATCCTTAGCCCGCGGCTGAACGGCAGGGGATCTCTCGCCGCCTTGTGGACCGGCTTCGTGCTCGGCTTTGCACGTCTCGTGCTCGAGCTCTCAAAGGCCAAGCTGACGGCGGGCAGCATGTGGGCGTGGTATGCGGGGATCAACTTCCTGCACTTCGCGGCTCTTCTTTTCCTGCTGTGCAGCGTGATCCTCATCGTCGTCAGTGTGCTCACTCCGCCTCCGGCTGCGGATCGAGTCGCCGACCTCACGCTCAGGACCGCTACGCCACTGCCTGACACCGCTGACAGTCCGAAGGAACGTCGCATTGCGGTGATCTTCTCGATTGTCCTGGCGGCGACCATCGGCGCCCTTTGGATCGTGTTCCGTTGAGGAAATTCCGGGGCGGCTATCGATAGCGAAGCTTTGCAACCACAAGCGCGCCGTTAGGCGCCAGGTACGCGAGCATGACCTTCATGACCTTTCCCCGAGGCTGGTGCCTCGCGGTGCTGGCGACGTTGTCGATGACCCCGAAGACAGGATCATCGCAGGGTCGCGCGGTTCAACCGGTGCTCGCATTCCCTGAGCAGGGACTCGACGATCCGGCGGCATACCAGGGATACCAGACGCGCTTATTCCGCGACTCGAAAGGCAATGTCGTACAGGTCTATCTCGATGCCCGAAGTGGACGCGTCGTCACACTCCTGGCCGACGCTGTCGACGAGAGCGTCGGATTCACGGTCCGTGACGCTTCAGGGAAACCCATTCGTCTCGAATGGGGCTCTCGGGGCGCTGTAGTTTCGAATTCGGCGGGGCGCCGGACAATCGAGTACCAGCTCATCGCCAACACATCGCAAATCTCCATCGGGTGGATCCTCCTTGGCTCGATGCGCGTCGAGCGCGATCTCGGCTATTCCGGACGACACCTTGAAGCGTACGCGTGGCCCACGTTTCGGCTGCGAGAACAGGAAGATCTCATCGCCAATCTGGAGCGTCTCGATCCCGCCGAGCGTGGACGTGAGCTCCGAATACTCAACGCGCACACGGCGGCGGATCTCCGCGACCGACTCAACCCTCATATCACCTCGTCTGCTGTCAGTAGCGG
>JAHFCS010000310.1 GCA_023249395.1 Gemmatimonadota bacterium | reverse complement strand
TCGCTCGCGCGCATGCCGCGGAGATCGATCTCGCTGCTTGCCGAGACCTCCGGGAGGTTCCCGCGTATCGCAATCTGAACGCGGTCGCCCGACTCCGGCGCCGGCGCGCGTTCGAGCGAAGCGCGAGGCACCGTGAGCTTGACCGAGCCCATCGCCACGATCGCATCATCGCCGCGGAATTCCATCAGCCGAGCTGTCCGGCCGCCCATTGACGGCACCGAAACGAAGTCGCCCTCCGCGGGCAAGCCCGCGGGAGCCGACGGCTCGTACCGAATCCGCTGGGCGCGCGAGCCATCGGACTCGGCGGCATGGTCGAGGTCAGAGATCGCCGTCGCTTCGTCGGCCGCACGCTGCTCGATGCGGCGTCTCGCCTCTCGCGCCGCCTCTTCACTCGCTTCGGCGGCGGCATTGCGAAGGTCGCGGATTGTCTTCTCGACTTCGTCGCGCGCATCGAGCAGCACCCGGCGCGCCTCCTTTCGGGCGTCGCGCTCCGCATTCCTCTCGCGATCCTTCGCTGCGCGCTCGCGCTCCGCGACGCGGCGGGCGCGCGAGCGAACGTCCTCTCCGATCGCGGTCACCTCGCGCTCCAGTTCGGCCAGCCGCTGCTCCCGCAATTCCAGCTCGGCCAGAAGGGCGTTGACATCACGCTCGCCCGAAGGGAGTCTCGCTTCCGCGCTGTCGAGCACGTCTTCGGGAAGCTGGAGCCGGCGCGCGATGCTCAGACCATACGACCGGCCCGGAATGCCCTTGATGAGGCGATACGTAGGCGCAAGCGCGACAGCGTCGAACTGAAGCGACGCGTTCACGACACCGGGAACTTCCGCCGCCAGCTCCTTCAGTGCGCCGAGATGTGTCGTCGCGACGGATAGACTTCCGCGTCGCGTGAGCGACTCGAGAATCGCGCCGCCCAGTGCGGCGCCTTCAACGGGATCGGTCCCCGAGCCAAGCTCATCGATGAGGACCAGCGAATCCGACGTCGCAAAACGCAGGACCTCGGCGAGATTTCGCACGTGGGCACTGAAAGTCGAGAGGCTAGAGCTGATGGACTGTTCGTCTCCGACGTCCGCAAACACCTCGTCGAAAATCGCGAGCTTCGTCCCCTTTCCCACCGGGACCGGGATTCCAGACTGCGCCATCGCCGCAAAGAGCCCGAGTGACTTGAGCAGCACCGTCTTCCCCCCCGTGTTCGGACCGGAGATGAGAAGCGTCCGCTCACCGGGCGCGAGTGTGAGATCGAACGGGACGACGGGAACGCCCTGGGCGAGGAGCAGCGGGTGACGGCCGTTGAGGATCGCGAAGCCCTCGCTCGCCGATCCGAGCTCGATGTCGCCGCACTTGAACTGGATCGCGAAGCGCGCGCGAGCATAGAGCGTGTCGAGCTCGACCAGAGCTTCGAGTGTTGCGGCAATCGCGTCTCGCGACGGCCTTACCGATTCCGTGAGCTCGGCGAGAATGCGATCGATCTCGCGAATCTCCTCTGCCTCGAGCTCGCGAATCCGGTTTCCCGCTTCGACAGCGGCGGGGGGCTCGACGAAAAGGGTTCCACCGGTGGAAGACGTGTCGTGGACGATTCCGCCGATGACTGTCCGTGCCTCCCTCCGAACCGGGATCACGAAGCGCCCGTTCCGCACCGTCACCGACATGTCGGGAACCTGGTGGTGCGGATCGAGCTTCGACACCAGGCGCTCCAGGAGCTTGACCAGCTCTCCCTGAGAGCCGCGCAACTCGCGTCTCAGGCGACGCAGAAGCGGTGAGGCTGTGTCGAGGACCTTGCCGTCCTCGTCGATCGCCGCGCCGATTCTTTTCTCGTCGGCCGGCGAAACAAGAAGCGAGCCCAGCTCGGGCGCGAGCAGGGCGCGTGAAATGGGGGGCACCATGTCGCCCTCGAGGACGTCGGCCGTCAGCCGGGAGCTCCGGAGAAGTTTCGATATCGCGAGCAGGTCGGCGGCTGACAGCGACGCGCCCTCGACGCGGAGTCGCGCCAGCGCGGGACGGATGTCAGGAATGGGCTGCGGCGCCCAGTGAAGCTCGTCCTCGACGAGGGACCGTGCGATAGCGACGCGGGAGTGCTCGCAACCCAGCCAGTCGCGATTGGCTCTCGGATTGTAGCCGCGCAGGCGTTCAGCGCCGAGCGCAGACGACGCCTGTCCGGCGACAAGGTCGAGAACTCCCGGGTATTCGATCACCCGGAGGGCGTGTTCGTTCACCGAGCCTCAGGCACCCCAAAACGCAAAAACCCGAACTCGCGAATGTCGTCGCCAGTTCGGGTTTTTGTACCTGCCATTATGTAGATCACCCCTGCTTGCCAAGCTCCTCTCGTGCGATGGCGCTTATAGCCGCGCCCTCTGCGCGCCCCTTGAACTGGGGAAGAACCTTTCCCATCACCGCGCCGATTGTCGTCGCGCCGCCGGCAATCGCAGCTGTGACCGCCGCACGCAGCTCTTCGTCGCCAACCTGCGGCGGGAGGTACTTCTCCAGGGCTGCCGCCTCGGAGCGCTCCTTTTCAGCGAGATCGTTCCTTCCTCCCTTCACGTACATGTCCACCGATTCGCGGCGCCGCTTGATCCCCTTCCGCAGGACGTCGATCACTTCCGCATCGCTCGGATCGCGCCTGAGCTCGATCCGCCGGTTCTTGACGTCCGAAATGACAGTTCCGAGAAGCAATGTTGCCGGCTTGTCCTGCGCTTTTCGCGACGCGTTGAGATCTGTCTGCAACCGCGCGAGCAGCTCGGACATTTCTAGACTCGTCTTGTCCGACGGTTCTTGCGCATCGCGGTGTTCAGCTTGCGCTTCCGCCGCTCGCTCGGCTTCTCGTAATGCCGATGCTTGCGGAGATCGGAGAGAATGCCCGCTTTCTCGCACTTCTTCTTGAAGCGCTTGAGCGCGCGCTCAAAGTTCTCGTCGTCATGAATTATGACTTCCGACAAAATCTGCTTCCCCCCTTCGTGGCGTTTGTGCGCCGGTGTATGGATAGACTTAACAACATAGTCCGGCGGAATGTGACGGGCAAGTAAAGCGGGAGCAATCACTTACCCCGGGGGCCACGTCATCAGCCGGCCACCGAGAATGTGGAGATGCAGATGATGGACCGTCTGCCCTCCATTCTCGTTGGTATTCACCACCACACGGTACCCTGAGGCGGCGATCCCCTCATCTCTCGCGACCTCGGCGGCGAGGCGCATAAGGCTTCCCAGATCCGTCGCTTCGTCAGCGTCGTCGAGCGAGCCAACGTGGCGCCTCGGGATCACGAGAAGGTGGGAAGGCGCCTGCGGATTGATGTCGCGGAAGACGATCGCCTCTTCATCCTCGGACACGATATCGGCGGGAATGTCGCCGCTGACGATTCTGCAGAACAGGCACTTTTCAGGCATTCAGGCTCACCGGTTTCAGAGTGGATAGGTATTCCCCAATCCGAGACTATTCGGCTCATTTGACGCAACCGGGATTCTCATCACTCGCCCTCCACCGTGGCCGGAGAAGCCTCAGCGACTGCCCGCGCGATCGCCAGGGCCGCAAGTCCCGCCGTCTCGAATCGAAGCATCGTAGAAACAAGCCGCACCGGCGCGAACCCGGCATCGACCATCTGCTCGAGCTCGTCGGCGTCCAGACCTCCCTCCGGGCCGAGCGCGATGACGAGCGGAAACCTTATCTCGTGTGACAGCATTGTCTGCGGCGCGCGGGCATGGAGGAGCAGACGATTGTCGGCGGGCGCAGCAGCTATCGCCCGGCTCACGGGAGCCGATGGGTGAATCTCCGGCAGCCAGCCGCCCCCCGACTGCGTCGGGGCCGAGATCATTCTCGAGCGTATGCGTCCGATGAATGTCGGTCCCTCACCACGGCCGGTGACGCTCTTCGA
>JAHFCS010000309.1 GCA_023249395.1 Gemmatimonadota bacterium | reverse complement strand
CTCGGGCGCCATTCTTGCTTTCGGGATATGTTCGGGCTAATTTGGCTGTCCCCTCATTATGACTTTCATCTGTCTGTGGAGCTCGAGCTGGACCCCGGAGTCCATCACCGCTCTGGTTCCGGGGCTTCTCAAAATCGTTCCTCGGCTCTCTCTGGAAGTTGGGCGGCGGCTGATCTGGGCCGATTCGCGGAGCCTGGCAGTCGGTGAGATCACCGGCAGACTACTATCTTCATTAGAAGAACAGCAAGGCGCCACTAGCGCGCATATTGGGGCTTCGATTGTCCCCATCGTCGCTGAAGTGGCAGCGCGATATCCGTCGGTCACCACCATAATATCGCCCGGCAGGGAGAGGGAGTTCCTGGATCCCCAGCCGGTGGCAGTGCTTGGCCCTTCGCCTCAGCTCGACTCGCTTTTCGAGGGAGTCGGCATCGAGAAGTGCGCCGACCTCGCCCGTCTGGAGGGCGAATCGGTCGAGGTGAGGTTCGGCGCCGAAGGTGTTCAGCTTTGGCGACTGGCACGCGTGGACGACCGGCGGATGATCTTCAACTCTTCGCCGAGGTCGCTTCCCGAGTCTGCGCTCGACTGGGTGGACTACACGCTCACCGATCCCGAGCGTCTCGTCTTCGTCATCAACGCGCTCGTCGACAACGTCTGCACGGCGCTCACCGAGCGAGGCCAGTGCGCGCGCGAGATGACTCTCATCTTCTCGCTCGCCAACAGGACGAGCTACGAGCATCTGGTGCGTCCCGCGCGCTCCACGTCGAGCCGGAAGGCGTGGATGCGTCTCATTCGCACGCATCTCGATAACATCGTGCTCGCCGACGGCGTAGTCGGGATCACTCTCAGGGTCGAAGCGGTGACCGGCGAAGTCGAGAGGCAGGGCGACGTCTTCGACCGCGGCTTCGCCACCGCGCGCGCGACCGAGGAGACAGTCGCCCAGCTACTCGACGATCAGGGAGCGGTGATCGTCGTCCCATCGAACACCCGTCATCCGCTTCTCGAGAGGCGGACGAGCTGGCTGACGCAGGAGCCGGCGCACGCGGCGCGCACGCATGTCGTGCGCGAGTCACAGGCCGAGCCGCGCTTCACTCTCCAGATACTTCAGACTCCGCGACCGATCTCGGTGAAGACAGCGAAGCGGCGCGATCACGATCTCCCGGTGAGATATCGCGACAACGGCGGATGGGTGACGATCGAGTCGGCGGCCGGTCCCGATCGCGTCTCCGGCGGACAGTGGGAGGAGTCTTACGCGCGCGAATATTTCCGCTGCGTCACCGAGGAGGGGACGCTCGTCTGGATTTTCCGCGAAACGGGCGAACGGGAGGAAGAGTGGTACATGCAGGGATGGTGGGACTGATATGCGACCGTGGGATTATGCGTCCGCTGGTCGGGAAACGATGCCTCGAATCGCGGAAGTGAGCCCATGCTGAAGAATTTCCATCCCTTGACAATACGTATATACCTAAATAATGTTCACTTGGGATCCGGCGAAAGCTGCGTCGAACCTCCTGAAGCATGGGGTTTCATTTGAAGAAGCGCTTTCCGTTTTCGACGATCCGCGTCGGATAATCCTCGAAGACTCGGCTCACTCTCAAATCGAACAGCGATGGTTTCTCATCGGATACTCAAGCAATCGGCGCGCCCTGAGCATCGCGTATACCGTTCGGAGGACAAATGACACCGAAACCATCCGCATCATCACTGCACGTCCCGCGAACAAAAAGGAGCGCGAGGCAGCCGCCCGACAGCGAAATCGATTATTCCGATCTCCCTGAGTTCACGGACGAACAGCTCAGTCGATTTCGACCTGTCGGCCGGCCTCCGGTCGGGGACGCGGTGAAGAAATCGATCGCAATACGCATCAACCCGAACCTCCTCGCCAAGCTTCGCTCGATGGCGGCTCGGAAGCACATTCCATATCAGACTCTCATTCACGATATACTCGAGAGATCGGTTGCTCAGGCATCACGCCGGGAAGCGTCACGCCGCTAATAGTGACTGGGAAGCGACAGCGGTCCCGGAGCTGAGAGTTCGTGCGGCAAGGCTTGCCGAATGCCTGCTGGAGTCACTTGAATCAACGGAAGAGCTGAAACCCGTATGACGAACGAACAAACGGACACGGATGTCGGAATAATCGGTGGCGGCCCCGCGGGCGCGAGCATGGCCGCGTATCTCGCCAAGGCGGGCGTCAAGTGCGTCGTCTTCGAGAGCGAGATCTTTCCGCGTCCGCACGTCGGCGAATCGCTGGTCCCGTCATCGACGCGCGTCTTCCGCGATCTGGATTTTCTTCGTGTCATGGAGGACTCGAAGTTCCCGCGGAAGTATGGCGCCGGGTGGACGTCGGCAGCGGAGGCCCCCGTGTACGACCACGACTGGGATGGATTGGGCGAGCTCGATGCTCACGTCGACGGTCCCAATCTCCGTTTCGAGGAGCGCGATCAGCCGGGCGTGAACCAGATCTACACCTATCACGTCGATCGCGGGAAATTCGACCTCCTCCTGCTCCAGCATGCGAACCAGCTTGGCGCCGAGGTCTACGAGGGTGTGCGCGTGAGCCGGGTTGACGTGAACGGCGGACCCCCCGCCGTGAAGTACAACATTGCGGGTCGAGAGACCGGAACGACGTGCAAGATCGTGGTCGATGCGAGCGGGCGCCGTACGCTGCTCGGGAACCAGCTCAAGATCCGGGTCCGAGACAAGGTGTTCGACCAGTTCGCGATCCACACCTGGTTCGAGAACTACGATCGAACGACGTGGAACAGGAATGAGTCCCAGAAAGACTTCATCTTCATCCACTTTCTCCCGATATCCAACAGCTGGATCTGGCAGATTCCGATCACCGACAGGATCACCAGCATCGGCGTCGTCACGCAGCGAAAGAATTTTGCCAAGACGCGCGAATCGCGCGAAGAGTTTTTCTGGGAGAGCGTTGGAAGTCGTCCCGACCTTCTCGAGAAGCTTCGTGCCGCGGACCAGATCCGCCCGTTCAGGGAAGAAGGCGACTACAGCTACGCGATGCAGCAGATAGTCGGCGACCGCTGGCTGATGGTTGGCGACGCGGGCCGGTTCGTCGATCCAATTTTCTCGACGGGAGTCAGCATCGCCCTCAACAGCTCACGCTTCGCGCACCGCGACATACTCGGCGCACTCGAAACCGGAAACTTCACCAGGGCAGCGTACCACACGTACGAGTCAACCATCCGCCGGGGGACGAAGAACTGGTACGACTTCATCCAGGTCTATTATCGTCTCAACGTCCTGTTCACCTATTTCGTCACCGATAAACGGTATCGCCTCGACGTGCTCAAGCTCCTCCAGGGAGACGTCTACGACGCCGACGAGCCCGAGGTGCTGGCGAAGATGCGAAGCATGGTCTCAGTGGTCGAGGAGTCGCCGGCCCATCCCTGGCACAAACTGCTCAACGACCTCACCCACGACGCGTTTCGGCCGACGTTCTGATTCTTATCGCGCACAGGGGCGCGGCGTAATGAAGACGGCGACAGTCGTGATCTGAGCGCTGTCGGGAACGGCGCGGGCATCGCGCTTCAGTCCCGCACCGTTGCGCGGCATCTTCGGTGGATACGCGGTGGTTCCCAAGACAACGCCGGGAAGAGATGCCGCCCACACGTCGATGCCGGTGGGACCAAGGTCGCCGCACAAGCGGCCGTGACTCTGTCTGAGCTCCCCGACAGTGGAACCAACGCCGACACCGCCAGTCGTTCGAAAGAAGGGATCGCTGCTCATGGCCTGTCGAATTGTCCGCTTCGCTTCGTCAACGAAAATGAGAATGGGCGCTGATCCTTCGCCGACCGAAATGGCGCGTCCATTCGCCGGCTGGCCCTCGTCTTCGCGAAGCGCGGAGTCGCGA
>JAHFCS010000308.1 GCA_023249395.1 Gemmatimonadota bacterium | reverse complement strand
CGGCGGCAACATCGTTCGAGGTGCGGAGTTCTTCAAGCAGGGCATGGACCGCGTTGGCGCCGATTATATGGGAATGCTGGGCACGGTGATCAACGCTCTGGCGATGCAGGACGTGCTCGAGCGCGCCGGAATGGAGACGCGGGTGATGACCGCGATCAACATGGAGCAGATCGCGGAGCCCTTCATTCGCCGGCGGGCAATCCGGCATTTCGAGAAGGGGCGAATCGTCCTCTTCGCCGGCGGAACAGGGAATCCCTATTTCTCGACCGACACCGCCGCCGCACTGCGCGCGATACAGACAAAAGCGCAGGTCATCATCAAGGCGACGAGCGTCGATGGAGTTTACTCCGCTGACCCCAAGAAGGACGCCGAGGCGACGCTCTTTCACGAGATCAGCTATCGCGATGTGATGGTGAAGGAGCTTGGCGTGATGGACCAGACGGCGATCGCGCTGTGCAGGGAAAACAACCTCCCAGTCATTGTTCTGAACATCAACACTCCAGGAGCGATCTCGCGAGCCGTGAGCGGCGAGCGGATCGGGACAATGGTTAAATGAACAGCATACCGCAGATCATCAAGGATTCCCGCTCCGGAATGGAAAAAGCACTGGAGAGCTCGAAGCGCGAGCTATCTTCGATCAGAACGGGAAAAGCGTCGGTGAATCTCCTCGATACGGTGAAAGTGGACGCTTACGGCCAGTCGATGCCGCTCAACCAGGTCGCGAGCGTGTCCGCGCCCGAGCCGCGTCTTCTCACGGTGACGCCGTGGGACAAGGGGCTGACGCAGGTGATTGAAAAGGCGCTCCGCGAATCTGATCTCGGACTCAACCCGATGACGCAGACCGGCGTGATCCGCGTTCCAATTCCGGCGCTCAACGAAGAGCGCCGAAAGGACCTGGTGAAGGTGGTCCACAAATTGGCGGAAGAGGCGCGCATCGGCGTTCGTCACGCGCGCACCGAGGGACGCGACAAGCTGAAGAAGCTGGACAAGGTCTCTGAAGACGACGTCAAGCACGCCGAGAAGGATCTCCAGAAGCTGCACGACGAGTACATCGCCAGGATCGATGATCTGCTGAAAGCGAAGGAAGCAGAAATAATGGAAGTCTGAGCTCGTGTCCGAGCTCACGCGGCGCATTCTCTTTGCGCTTGCAGGCGCGCCCGTTACGGTCGCGATCGTGTACTTCGGTGGATGGGTGCTTGCGGCGGCCCTTGGCACCGTCGCCGCAGTAGCAGCGTGGGAGCTGTACCGGATGGCGAGCTCGGCGGGAAGTAATCCCATGGCCCCCGGCGGAATCGTCCTCGCCGCGGTGATACCTCTCTTCGTCCACGCCCATTACCTCGGCGTCTTCACGCTGTCGCTGGCTGGAGCGGCGGTGATCTTCCTCGCCCTGATTGCAAGCGTGATCTGGCTGCGCGGCGTCGAAGGGCGGCCGCTGGTAGCCGTATCGGTTACGCTGTTCGGCGTCTTCTACGCAACACTCGTAACTTTCATCTATCCGCTGCGGTACCACGATTACGCAGTCGGGGCGATTGCCGGAACGGCACTCGTCATGTTTCCCATTGGTGTCACGTGGGGCACCGACATCGGTGCGTATGCGTTCGGCCGAATGTTCGGAAAGCGGAAGCTCATGCCTTCAGTCAGCCCCGGAAAGACGGTGGAGGGCGCAATTGGCGGAGTCGTTGCGTCGATGGCGAGCTGCTGGTTTTACGTCGCGGTCATCCTCAGGCCGCTGGGGCATCTTTCGCTCACACCGCTGGGCATGCTTGCGTTCGCGATCGCGATCAGCGTCGCCGGACAGACGGGCGATCTCGCCGAGTCGCTGCTCAAGCGGGATGCAGGCGTGAAGGACTCGTCGTCTCTGCTTCCCGGTCACGGTGGGATCCTGGACAGATTCGACAGCCTGTTGTTCGCCCTTCCAGTGGCTTATCTGATCATCGGTTATCTTCTCATCCCGGCGCCGGGATAATGCAGAAAGGCGTCGCGGTGCTGGGATCGACCGGCTCCATCGGAACGACGGCCCTGAGAGTGATCGCCCGCCACAAAGACCGGTTCCGCGTTGTCGCTCTTACGGCGCACAGCAATGGCGAGCTTCTCCGACAGCAGGTCCGCGAATTCGGGCCCGAGTACGTGGGTCTTGTGAACTGCGAAGAGGAGCAGGCGGACGGCTGGAGGCGCGGCGCCGAGTGTCTGGTCGAAGCCGCCACTCGCTCCGGTGTGGACATCGTTCTCAATGCGATTGTAGGCGCGGCGGGGCTCGACGCGACGATCGCGGCGCTCGCGGCGGGGAAGCGGGTCGCCCTCGCCAACAAGGAGACGCTCGTCGTCGGCGGCGAGCTGGTGACCAGGGCGGCGGCGGAGGGGCGCGGCGAGATCGTCCCCGTGGACAGCGAGCACAGCGCGATTCTCCAATGCATTGCCGGCCGCGACAGAAGCGAGATCCGTCGCGTGATTCTCACCGCATCCGGCGGCCCATTTCGCGGGTGGAGTGAGGAGCGACTCGCGTCGGCCACAGTCGCCGACGCGCTGCAGCATCCGACATGGACGATGGGTCGCAAGATTACGATCGACAGCGCGACACTTGCCAACAAGGCGCTCGAGGTGATCGAAGCACATTTCCTGTTCGGGCTTCCCTACGACTCGATCGAAGTCGTGGTCCATCCACAGAGCGTAGTGCATTCACTAGTCGAGTTCGTGGACGGAAGCGTCGTTGCGCAGATGAGCGTGCCGAGCATGGAGCTTCCGGTTCTTTATGCACTGACTCATCCAGAACGCGTGAGCGACAGCGGGGTACCACCATTCGATCCGGTGGCGCTTTCACCGATGACTTTCGAGCCGGTCGCCTATGAGAATTTTCCGGCGCTCAAGCTGGGGATCGACGCTGGAAGGCGGGGCGGAGCGGCTCCGGCAGTGTTCAACGCGGCGAACGAGCAGGCGGTAGCGCTTTTCCTGGCGGGCAGCATCCAATTTGCGGATATAGCGTCGTCCATCGGGTCGGCGCTCAATAAACTCGGCGGACTCGCATCGGGAAGCATGCAGGACCTTCTCGATGCCGACATGAAAGCGCGCCGGCACGTACTGGAGTCATTTGAATGTTAGCATGGGCTGCACCCCTGCTCGTCTTCGGGATCGTGGTTTTCGTCCACGAGCTGGGGCATTTCCTGATGGCGAAGGCAGTCGGAGTGTACACGCCGCGGTTCTCGATCGGGTTCGGCAAGGCCCTGCTGCGCAAGCGGTGGGGTGAGACCGAGTACGTCCTCGCAGCGCTTCCCCTTGGCGGTTACGTGCGAATGGCGTCGAAGGACGACGAGGCGACGGCGTTCATCGAGGGAGGCAGCGAGAGCGCCGGCACTCGCGTGACTGTTGGCGGCGACCAGATGGACCCCGATGCGATGATTCCCTTCGGCCCCAAACCGATTCCGGCGGATCGATGGCTCGAATCGCAACCGCTAACCGCCAAGCTTGCGATTCTCCTCGCCGGCGTGACGATGAACATCCTGCTCGCGTTGGTGGTCACGACCGGAATGCTGGTGCACTACGGCATGCCCTACGTATCTACGACTGCCGATTCTCTTCTCGCGGGCCGGCCGGCGGCCGCGGCCGGACTGCTGCCGGGCGACAGCATCGCTGCGATCGACGGAGTTCCATTGACGTCGTGGGACAGTCTTGTGGCGAAGATCAGCGCGTCGTCGGGGAAGCCGCTGGATCTCGACATCCGCCGGGGAACAGAGCGGAGAATAGTCACCGTCAGTCCCGGACCCGACACCGCTACCAATCAGCTCACCGGGAAGCTCGAGCAGGTCGGAAGAATCGGGATCATGCCGCGGGCGGCGACGCGACCGGTTCAGTTTGGCGAGGCGATCACCGGCTGATGGA
>JAHFCS010000307.1 GCA_023249395.1 Gemmatimonadota bacterium | reverse complement strand
CGCTTTTGCCGTCGGCGTCTCTCGCGCAGGATGGGTTGCCATCGCGGCTTTTGTCGGGGCGACGGTCGCTGTCATGCTCGCGCTCCTCGTAGCGCGCGCCGCCGGACGTGGAGGGCGAGGCGATCCCCGAACGCTCCTGATGGCGGGTGTGGTGATCGGAGCATTCGCCAACGCGGTCATCATGATCGCGCTCGCCAATGCGCCGCCAAACACGATCAGGGGCGCACTCTGGTGGATGATGGGCTCCGCCGGCGACGCAACCTGGCAGGTGGTGGGAGTGCTCGCTCTTTCCGTGTTCGCTGGCGGCGCAGCACTGGTTTATCTCGCGCGCGACATCGATGTTCTCGCTCTCGGAGAGGAGCCTGCCGCAGCTCTTGGCGTGGACGTGGACCGTGCCGCGCGAACCATCTACCTGCTCAGCGCGCTGCTCGCTGCAGCGACGGTCGCTGCTGCCGGACTCGTCGGCTTCGTAGGGCTCATCGTTCCGCATCTCGTGCGGTCGGCTGGCGTCCGCCGACACCGCCAACTGCTTCTCGGCGCCGCGCTGGTTGGGGCAACGCTCGTCGTAGGCGCCGACCTCGCAGCGCGAATTCTTCACCCTCCCGCCGAGCTTCCGCTCGGCGCCGTGACGGCGATACTCGGCGTCCCTTTCTTTCTCGCCCAGCTGAGGAAGACGGCGTGACTCCGATTTCCGGCGCCCCGATGATTCGCTTCGACGACATCGTCGTCCGCTATGCCGGCGCCCTGCGTCCCGCACTCGACGGAGTCACCTTCGATGTCCCCGCCGGAGCGATGACCGCGGTCGCGGGACCGAACGGCAGCGGGAAGTCCACTCTCGTCCGCGCGTTACTTCGGCGACAGGCTCTGGTGCGAGGGCGCATCGAGGTGGCCGGCGACGACTTGGCAATGTTATCGCAGCGCGAGCTCGCGCAGCGCGTCGCCGTCGCGCCACAGCGCGAGGACGCAGCGTTTCCGATGCGAGTGGACGAATACGTCTCGCTCGCCCGCTTTCCGCGGCTCGGCCTGTGGGAAAGTCCATCGAGCGTTGACAAAGAAGCCGTGGATCGCGCGCTTCATCGCGCCGGCGTGACTGAATTCACCGAGCGTCGCACCGACGAGCTCTCCGGCGGCGAATGGCAGCGTGTTCGCATCGCCCGCGCGCTGGCGCAGGAAGGAGTGGCGCTCGTTCTCGACGAGCCAACGACCTTCCTCGACATGCCGCACGAAATGTCGCTGTTCGAGCTCCTCGATTCGCTCGCTCGCGAAGGCCTTGCGGTGCTGATCGTGAGCCATCAGCTGAATCTTCTCGCGCGCTTCGCGAGCACGATGGTGCTTCTGAATCACGGCAGGATCGCCGCTGCCGGGAGTCCCTCCGAGGTCATGCGCGCGCCGCTGCTCGAAGGCATCTACGACTGGCCGCTCGTCGTGACCCGCGATCCGGCCGCCGGCGTCCCGGCTCTCCTGCCCCTGCGTCGCCCGACATCCCTCACCTGATCGATCAGAATACCACTCACCGTTTGCCGCCATGAAACACATTTCATCGCTTCGTCCGTTGGCTTCCACTTTTGCATCGTCGATCTGCCTCACCGGGTTGATTGCTTTTTCTGCCGCCGCTCAGGAGGGCGACACGGTAACCCTCAGTACCGTTGTCGTCTCCGCGACGAAGTCGCCTGTCTCCCGCGATCAGCTCACGCAATCGGTCACTGTCATCAGCGGTGACGAGCTGCGCGCGCACGGTGTCGCGCGGGTCTCCGATGCGTTGCAGCTCGTCCCCGGAGTGACCGTGGCGCAGAATGGATCGTTCGGCTCAGTCAGCTCACTTTTCCTTAGAGGGGGAGAGAGTCGCTACACGAAGGTTCTGATCGACGGCGTCGCGGTGAACCAGTCCGGCGGCTTCTTCGACTTCAGTCATCTCACGACCGACAACGTCGAGCGTATCGAGATCGTGCGCGGTCCGTCGAGCGTACTCTACGGCGCCGACGCAGTCACCGGCGTCATTCAGGTTTTCACTCGTCAGGGGCGTGGCCCGCTCGCATTGAGCACAGCTGCGCGGGGCGGAACCTACGGCACCTTCGACGGCGAAGTCGGCATCAGCGGATCGTCGGGGGGAATCGGGTATACACTCGACGGCGGAGCGCATCGCACCGACGGGCTTCTGAGTTTCAACAATGAGTACTCGAATGGCACGCTGTCCGGCTCCATGTCGGCGACGCCGCGCCCCGGCACTGTTGCGCGCCTCACTGCACGCTATTCAAGCGCCGAGTTCCACTACCCGACCGATTACACGGGGGCGCCGGTGGACAGCAACTCTTATCGCGTGCAACACCGGCTGACAGTCGGCCTCGACGCGGGAGCTCAGATCACATCCGTCGTTCGGGCGCAGCTGCTCGCCGGGACAAACGAGCTGTCCGACCTCACCGAGGACATTGCGATACCCTTCGGTGCCTCGAGCCAGGTCCACTCGGCCGACATGTCCCGCGGCCACCGACGAAGCGTCGAAGGCCGCCTGCTTTTCGCGCTTCCTGCGGCGACGACCATCAACGTCGGCGTCGAGTATGTAAGCGAGAAAGAAACAAGCACGAACACCGTTGGCGCGGTCGGCTCGCAGACTTCGCCGGTCTCACGCTTCGCCGCGGAGCGAAGCGACCGCGCAGTGTATGCAGAAGTTCTTGGATCGTTGAGAAATCGCCTGTCGTATACTGTCGCCGCACGCGTTGACGACAATTCGGACTACGCCTCGTATTCCACCTGTCGTCTTGGAACGAGCATTCCAGTGTCGACAGGCACGCGACTCCACGCATCATGGAGCACCGCATTCAGCGCCCCCGCGTTCAGCCAGCTAAGACCGACGCTCTACACTGTCGGCAGTCCGGACCTCACGCCCGAACACAGCCGGAGCTGGGAGGCGGGAATCGGGCACACGCTTGCCTCGGGGTTCGCCCGCATCTCGGCGAGCTACTTCAATCAGCGTTTCCGCGACCTGATCCAGTATGTCTCTGGCGGTCCACCCAGCTTCCTGGGGAGCTACGCCAATCTCACGGAAGCCGAGTCCAATGGTTACGAGGGGGAGATCGAGATTACTCCGCCGGGAATCGTCTCGGGTTCGGCCAGTCTGACGCGCGCCACGCCCAAGGTGACGCGCATTTCCTCCGCCTACGTCGGCGACCTCACTGTCGGCCAGGCGCTCATCAGGCGGCCGACGCATTCGGGAACGGTTTCGCTGAGCATTGCACCGAAGCCCGCCTCACTGTCGGTGACGGCGAGTTACATCGGCAAGCGTCCCGACGTTGACTTCGCGCAGTTCCCGTCGCCGACAGTCACGCTGCCCGCATACGTGCGCCTGGACGCCGGGGGAGCTTTCGAGCTTTGGCGTGGGTCGGGAAACTCCTCGCTCGCGGTTACCGCGCGGGCCGAAAACGCTTTGAACAGGAGATACGAGACCGTACTCCGCTTTCCCGCGCCGGGACGAGTGATCCTCATCGGGGCGCGCTTCAACGGGAGTTTGTAGATTGCGCGTATGGCCCCCCTCGTCACAGAAGCAATCGTTCTTCATGCCTTCGACTATCTCGAGACATCGCGCATTCTCAGACTCCTGACGCGCGATGCGGGAGTGCAGTCAGTGCTCGCCCGTGGAGCGCGGCGCTCGCGCAAGCGGTTCGGCAGCGCGATGGATCTGTTCGCGCAGGGGACGGCGGAGATTCACGTTCGTCCGAATCGCGAGCTGCAGACTCTCGCTTCGCTCGACGTGACGCGGGGTCGCTCCGAGCTCGGTGCCGACGTTGCGCGGTTCACCGCGGCTTCGATGATCTCCGAGCTGGTATTGCGCTTTCCTTATGACGAAGCAGCCGCCGAAATCTTTGACGCCGTAGAGGAATGTTTC
>JAHFCS010000306.1 GCA_023249395.1 Gemmatimonadota bacterium | reverse complement strand
TCTTCCGGTTGGCCGGGATCAGCAGCGTCTTTCTGGGGCGCCCCCAGCTCGAGGGAAGCGATGTTGGCCCCAGCAAGCTGGGCGACGATCATTTCGCGCCGGCCGTCCGGGTCACCAGCTGATGTCGAATCGAGCAGAGAAAGCAACATGAGCCACGCGCGCTTGGGCGCGCCTTCGTGCACGCGAATGACTCCGATCCCCGATTCCCTGCAGATCCTGAGGAGGTAGCCAAAGCTCGCGTAGTTGGTCAGGTCGAGACGCAGCCGCGTGGAATTGATGAAAATGAACTCTCCCGATACACGGAATTCGAGATCTCGCTCCCGGGCAAGAATCTCGGCGGCGATTCCGGCCAGCTCGGCGAGGGATCGCTGCACCGCGCTGTGCTCGAGGGGATAGAGCTTTATCGCGCGCAGAGTTCCATAGAATGAAATGATGAAATCCCGGCCTCGCCGCCGCAGATATGCCGCCGCCGAGTCCGATGGTGCCCTCCGGCTCGACCTTGGCGGCGCGACCAGAGTGAGCGGGTCAGCCACCGCGCACCGCCCTGCTCACTGCGTTGCGGACGATCAGGTCGCTGTCCCCTCCGGCCCGCTGGAGCGCCTCCAATGCCCGATCGGTTCCAACTTTTCCGAGAGCGACGGCTGCACATGCGCGCAGCTCCGATGGCGAGCGAGGGCGCATCAACCGCCGCGCGTTGAGAATGTCGGAGAGAAGCGCTGTCCCGGCATCTCCGCAAAGCGTCCCATAACTTTCGAAGAACGCCATCTTCTCGGCGAGCGAGCTCTCCTTGAAGGTCCGCGTCTGCAGCTGCCCCTCGATACGCGGCGCTGCGGCGGCGTAGCCGCGGCTCGCTAGAACCCGGACAGCCGCAACTCTGATGTCGCTGTCCTCGTCCTCGAGCGCGCGCTCGACGGCTGCCATCGCACCCGGCGTCGCTATCTGTGCGAGAGCGTTGATCGCGGCGATGCGCATGTCGGAGGACCCATGAGCTACGGTGGCGGCGAGCGCTTGAACTGCGGCCGCTGTCTTCATTGACCCCGCGCGACGAACTGCCTCGAACGCAACGACGTCATCCTCCGAGCCGATCAGACGGACCAGCTCTGCGGTGTGGGACGCCGCCATTCGCGAACCGGCGCTCTCGAGCAGCGCTCGCAATTCCGCGTTCCGGCTTCTCCCGATCCAACCGAGTACGCTTCCAAGGGCGTTTGGACGAAGCTGAGAAAAGAGGTCGAGCAGATCGTGCTGTGGCGGCTTGAGCACCAGCTCCTCCAGTGTCTCGAAGAGCTGGTTGAGAGCTTCGGGCTCGCTCAGTCGGTCGGCCAACGCAAGCAGTCGCTCTTTTTCCGAGTCGAGAATGCCCGGCGCGCGATTCGAGGTCACTATCGCTTCGCGCATGATGTAGGCGGCCGTTCGAAACTGAGCCAGCGACAGCATTACCACGAAAAGCTGCTCCAGAATCCCGGCTATTTCCTCGCGAACGGTGGGGTCGGATTCTTTCTCGTACGTGTCGAGAAGAGAGGCAACCACTTTGGTTTTCAGATCCGAGCTGAAGTCGTCGGCGATCGCGCGTTGGAGATAGTCGATCTCGCCGTCGTCGAGAAAGTAGAGAGTCGAGTCATACTCGTCCATCCGCGCGAACGACGATGAGGCGAGTGACTCCTCGGGGCCGGTCTCCACCTCGCGTGGAGAGACGATTCTGCCGATCACTTCCGGCCCGTGGGCAACGAGCGGAGCGCCAACGTCTACTGCCAGCTCGACGTATCGGTATTGCAGGAAGGCAAACTCGTGCTCCCACAGCAGCGTCAGCAGATCGTCATCCTCAGCCGACGCCAGTCGGCTGCGCTGAATGAGCTGGAACAAAACAGCGAGTTCGCTGTCCTCGAAGCCGGGTAGGATCGTGAGCTCGCGGATACCATCCTTGTAGAAAAGCCAGGGGAGACTGTCCGACGTTCGTCCCGGTTCCTCGATTACCGGCCGACCAAGCCAGCGAATGTCGCTGTCGGTTATCTGGAGCTCCAGCGCATCGGCGTCCTTCCACAACCTGAGGAAGCCCTCGCGCACTGAATCCATCGCGCGAGCGTGCATCGGATTGTTGGGGAGATAGAGTTGATGCGCGCGCGCCGCCTTGGCGAACAGCCGCAACGCGTCCGTCACGAGCGCCACTGAAAACGGGGTCTCGTCGAGCTCCTCCTCGATTGCGAGGTTCGATCGCGGATCGGTCACCGGTCGAGAAGCCCGAGCTCGGTCACCTGCGCCATGTCCTTGTCGCCGCGGCCGCTCACGCAGATAAGAACTGCGTCGTCGGCGGCCCAGGTTTCCTTGTTCTTCGCGACCCACGCGATCGCGTGCGCCGTCTCCAGCGCCGGAATGATTCCCTCAAGACGGCTCAGCAGGCGAAATCCCTCGAGCGCCTCATCGTCGGTCACGGCAACGTAGCTCGCGCGGCCGGAATCCTTGAGGAATGCATGCTCGGGCCCGACACCCGGGTAATCGAGTCCGGCGGAGATCGAATGCGCCGGATGCACCTGACCGTCCGCGTCCTGCAGCAGGTAGCTGTAAGACCCGTGCAGAACTCCGGGCGTCCCCTTCAACAGCGAAGCAGAGTGCTCACCGGATTCGAATCCGCGGCCCGCTGCTTCGACGCCGATGAGGCGTACTTCCGCATCCGACTCGAACGCATGAAAGATTCCGATGGCGTTCGACCCGCCGCCGACGCAGGCGACAACGGCCGCCGGCAGGCGGCCAGCAGCAGCCAGCATCTGCCCGCGCGCCTCTTTCCCGATGACGGACTGAAATTCCCGAACCATCCTTGGGTAAGGCGACGGGCCGACGACGGACCCGATGAGGTAATAGCTGTCGTTGACGTTGGTGACCCAGTCGCGGATGGCTTCGCTCGTCTCGTCCTTCAGCGTGCGCGTGCCCGAAGTCACCGGGACGACCTTCGCGTCCAGGAGACGCATCCGGTAGACATTCAACGTCTGTCGGCGGATGTCCTCCTCTCCCATGTAGACAACGCATTCCAACCCAAAGCGCGCGCAAACCGTAGCCGCCGCCACGCCGTGCTGGCCGGCGCCTGTTTCGGCGATGATGCGCCGCTTTCCCATCCGCTTTGCGAGAACTGCCTGGGCGACGGTGTTGTTGATCTTGTGGGAGCCTGTATGGTTCAGGTCCTCACGCTTCAGATACACCTCGGCGCCGACGGCCTCCGACAGCCGCGGCGCAGTGCTCAGCGGCGTCGGCCGGCCGACATATGTCGACAACATTTCGTCGACTTCGCGCGTGAACGCCAGGTCGGCGATGGCACGCTCGAACGCGGCGGCAAGCGCGTCGAGTGCCGGAATGAGAGTTTCGGGAACGTAGCGGCCGCCAAATGCACCGAAACGTCCATTTTCAACGATTGTGGTCATTCGGATTCCAGGCCAGAGGAAGAATCGTTTCTCCCTCGATCTATAGACGCGGAACGTACCGCTTCCGCAAAAGCCAGCATCCTGTCGTGATCCTTTACTCCAGGCGACGACTCCACACTCGATGACACATCGACGATGTCAGGCTGTAGTGCGAGGATGGCAGCGGAGACGTTTTCGGGGTTGAGACCGCCGGCGAGAACAATCCGTGTGAGAGCTCGCAGCGGGGCGACAGCGTCGGCCACTCGCTCCCAATCGAACGGCACCCCTGTCCCGCCTAACCGGGCCCCAAGTCGCGTATCGAGGATCACCGCGTCCGCCACCTGAGCCAGATCCACCGCCTGTGGGGGGAGCACATCCGTGCCGGGCGCGATAGAAAGAACTGCCCAGATGTCGCCTGGAAACATTCCGCGCAAAGCGTCCAGAGTCGCCGGCCCGACGCCGCCGTGAAGCTGAATGACATCAGCCCCCACACCGTTCGCCAGCGCTGATAAGA
>JAHFCS010000305.1 GCA_023249395.1 Gemmatimonadota bacterium | reverse complement strand
GAAATGCGGGCGGCGGAGTCGTCGATGTCTCAACCGTGCCCGAATTCGAGCGCCCTTTCGCCATGGCTCGGCAGATGAGAGGCAGCTACGGATTTCTGCGCACCGCCCTTCAGGGCGGAACCCTGCTCGGGCCCGCGGCGCTCGCCGCGACTTTTACGAACACCAGTAACGACGGCTATCGGGCGCACTCCGACAGCCGCAGGGCTC
Source organism: Gemmatimonadota bacterium (assembly GCA_023249395.1). GTDB lineage: Bacteria > Gemmatimonadota > Gemmatimonadetes > Gemmatimonadales > Gemmatimonadaceae > UBA4720. The sequence goes on along the minus strand of JAHFCS010000305.1, from coordinate 3,698 downwards.
TTCTCAACACCTCCATCACCTCACCGCTCGGCGAGACCACCGACTTCGGGCTTTTCATGACCGCGGCCAACGATCTGTTTCACATTCCCGGACCGCTGACGATGGCCGAGGCGCTTTCCACTCCGCAGAACGCCAACGCAACCTACGCGTCACGCGACGAGCGGCGGTACAATCGCGTCGGAAGAATCGGCGTTACGCTCCGTCACGCATTCGACGAATCGCGCTCGGTCTCCGGGATGGTCTTCGTGAACCCCAAGGTGCTGCAGCGCTCCGAGCGCGGCACCTTCCGCGACTTCAACCGCTACCACCTCGGCGGCAATCTGGTCTATCGGACGGAGTACGATCTGCAGCCCGGGCTGGCTGGCGGCACCATTGTCGGCGCCGACGGCGCGTACCAGGACGGTACGATCCTCTTCTACTCGCTGACGACCAACGGCACTCGAGGCACCGAGCTCCGCGACAACAAGGCCGAGGGGGCGTCGAACGCCGGCGTGTTCGCGCAGCAGGAGCTGCGGTTCGGCGAGCGGATCGGACTCGACCTCGGCGCTCGGTGGGACCGAATCCGCTACAACTATCGGAGCTACATCGATCCGCGGCTGGATGACGCGAAGAGTTTCTCACGCATTTCGCCGAAGATCGGCGTCAACTATCGTCCATCTTCGAAGCACAGCTACTACGCAAACATCGGCGGCGGCGTCGAAGCGCCTTCAGGTAATGAGACGGATCCCGCATCAACATTCGGTCAGGATACCGTCACCGCGATCAATCCGCTGCTCGAGCCGATTCATTCGACGACTTACGAGCTGGGAACCAGGCAGATGCTGCCACTAGCTGGTGGAGGAATGTTCTCGGCGTTCTCGTACGACCTCGCCCTCTACAATACGAATGTCACCAACGAGATCGTCCCCTACCGTGGCGGCCGCTTCTACTTCACTGCGGGGAAGGTCCGGCGCCAGGGTGCGGAGCTCGGGGCTTCAGTGCTGGGACCGAGCGGTCTCGAGCTCGCAGGTAGTCTCACGATGTCGCGCAACCGGTACGTCGAGTACACGATCGATTCGGTTCACTATGGCAGGCCGGGAAAGCTGGCCGATTACTCCGGAAATGATGCTGCCGGAGTGCCCGGCCTCTTCTACAGCGTGAGCGCCGGATGGGGGATTTCCGATGCGATCCCGTTTCGCTTTCAGCTCAACGTCCGCGGGGTTGGGGATTACTTCGTTGACGACGCGAACCTCGTGGAAGTTCCCGCCTACCACATCTTCGGAGCGACGGTGTCCACTGGAAGCGGAGTTCCTGTCGGAGGCGTGCTCCTGAAGGCATTCGTAACTGTCGAAAATCTCGGGAATCGGCGTTACATCGGCTCAGCGTTCGTCAATCCGGACGTGGTGAATGGAGTACCAGTAGCGTTCGAGCCGGGGTCCGGGAGGGCGTTCACTCTCTCGATTTCGATTGGGCCGCGGACGCGCAATTGATGACTCGAATGAATTAGACCCAGACAGTGGCATGTTCTGAGTTTCCAGTGATTCCGTCACCCGTTTTTCAGTTGATACGGGTGAACGGTCAACTGAAGGACTGGACACTCACGACGCGCTACTGGATGGGTTCTTTCTTTTCCGTCAGAAGATCCGCAGGTTGATGTACCGCCGCGGATTCTTCTTGACGTCGGCAAGCAACGAATCCATGTGCTGTATCAGCGCCCGCACATCGTTGTAAGCCCCCGGATCGTTCAGTGCCAGGCCAACGCTGCCCGTCCCGGAGTTCGCCTTCGCGACTATCGAATCGAGCTTCGCGCTTGTCTGCCTGAAATCTGCCGTGAGCACCGCCATGTTCGCTGACGTCTCACGCACGTTCTTCAGCGTCGAATCGATCTTCGCCGAATCGATGCCCGATGTAGCACGTCTGAACGACGCCTGCGTCGCTATCAGCTGCCGGTTCTGCTCCGCCGCGATGACCGCGAGCTGCGCGACGAGACGGTTCATGCTCGCCACCAGCTGAGTCGATCCCGCCAGGCTCTGCCGAAGGTCCCTGACTCCACCGGCCGCCACCAGCTCCTTCTGAAACGCAGTCGTTATCGCGTTCACAGACGTCGCAACGGAATCGGCTTTCGCCGTGACCTCGGCGAGCCCCGGAGGGGAAGGCCCGACGGGCACCGTGTCTTCCGGCGGTATCGATTGAGGATTCGGCCCTTTGGGAGTCAGCGCGATCGCCATGTCCCCGAAGATCCCGTTCGGTATGACCGTCGCGACGGTGCCGCGCGGGACCTTGTACTCCTTCCCGATGCGAAATGTCGTCAGCACGGTTCCGTCGTTTCTGAGCTGGGCTCCGTCGACGTATCCGACGTTGACGCCAGCGAGGAGAACCGGCTGCCCCTGCTTGAGTCCCGACGACCAGGGGAACTTCGCATACAGCGCGTAGCCTTTCGACAGGCCGCCGCGGGCGAGCCAGAGTGATCCGATGATGGCTACGATGATGGCTACCGCCATGACCAGCCCAACGAGTACGTCGTCGCGTTTCTTCATGCCTGGAGGTAGGGTGCGAGCAGGAGAGCGGTGAGCGCGTCGAGAACGAGAATGGCTACCGAAGTGATGACGACCGCCTGAGCGGTGCTCCGTCCGACGCCCTCGGCGCCGACGTTGGCCGTGTAGCCCTCGTACGAGCAGAAGAAGGCGATCGCCGCGCCGAAGATCGTCGCCTTAATGATACTATAGACTATCTGGAACGGCGCGAACGCGAGGCGAAGTCCCTCTGTGAAGGCCGCGCTCGTCACGTCGGTTGCGATTACAGCGGTAAAGTAGGCGGTGCCCACTCCGATCGCGTCGGCGAGAATGGTCAGGATCGGCAGCATCAGCACCGCCGCGATGAAACGTGGCACCACGAGATAAGCGACCGGGTCGTACGCCAGCGTCTCCAGCGCGTCGATCTGCTCGGTGACACGCATCGTTCCGATCTCGGCCGTGATTCTCGCGCCGACGCGCCCCGTCAGAACCAGTCCGGTGAGCAACGGTCCCAGCTCGAGAACTATGGACTGCCTCGAGATGAGGCCTACGACGGAGAGCTGGACTCCGCCGAACAGCTGATAGCGCGTCTGAAACGCCGTCACCGCGCCGATGAAGGCAGCGACTATTGCCGCAAGCGGGACTGAATCCACCCCGATGTTACGCATCTGGCGGATCGTCTCGCGCCCGTAGGTTGCGGGGTCGAGGAATCCCCGGCCGATGTCGCGCATGAAATATCCGCGCTCACCGATCCGCCCGAAGAGAGACGACAGCGCGCCGATCAAGTTCTCACGCGCGCGAAAAGAATAAGCCCCAGGGTTCCGAAGAAGATGCTCGGCAGCCACGCCGCGAGGTCGGCGGAAATAATGCCGTGACCCCCGATCGCCTTCGTCATCTGCACCAGCATCACAAAGATCACCGTCGTCCCGAGCGAGATGCCGACACCATACGCCGCTCCGCCGCGCTGCGTGCTCGTCGCCAGCGGCGCGCCGAACAGCAGGATCACGATGCTCGTCACCGGAATCACGATCTTCAGCATCCGCTCGACCTTGAGCTCGCTGACATCGCTACCCGATCTCTCCATTGCGTCGATGAACCGGCCGAGCTCGCGGTACTCCATGTCCGTCGGAGCGCGCGACGCTACCGTCAGCTCCTGCGGCCGCTCGATGAAGCGATTGTCGCGCATCGAATCGAAGTTGTAGGTGA
>JAHFCS010000304.1 GCA_023249395.1 Gemmatimonadota bacterium | reverse complement strand
TCGCCGCAATCGAGAGCTGGGACGGTTGCAAGGCCACGATATATTCGCGCAACAGCAACCGAGCTGAGATGCTGGCAGAGCGGTTTCGTGCTATCGCTCATGCAGAAACGATGCGGCCCGGAGAGATGTTGAAGGGCGAGATTGTCGTGAACGCGACGCCAATCGGCATGGAGGATGAGAAACTACCCGTTTCAATGGATTGCATCGGCAAAACCGCGACCGTGCTCGATCTCGTGGTCGGACCGCATGAGACAGCATGGGTCCGCTCGGCGCGGGCGAGCGGGCGACTGGCAACCGATGGTCTGCCGATGCTCGTCGAGCAGGGAGCGGCGGCGTTCCGGATTTGGTTTGGTATCGAGCCCGACCGGGAGGTCATGTGGAAGGCCGTGAAGGAGGCAACGGGACGCGCCTAGCACAACGATCGCGCTTCATCTCTGCTGTGGGAGCGGGGGCCAGGGCACTTGCCGATCTTCTCCTTCCAATCTCATGCGTCGTCTGCGAGCGGCTCGTTCCTGAAGGAGAGCAGGGCATCGTTTGCGGCCATTGCTGGTCTCGTGTCCGCGAGCTGCCCCATCCGCGTTGCCAGCGTTGCGGACATCCCCTCGGGAACTACGCCTGTCAGTGGTGCAAATATCTGCCGCCCTTTGTGCGCGCGGCGAGATCGTACTGCTGGGTGTCGCCAGGCACCGGCGGAAAGATCATCCACGCGCTCAAGTACTCGCAGTGGCGCGATGTTGCCCCGCCGATCGCTCAGCGGCTCGCGCGGCTGACATGGCCCGATGACGTCGTCGAGGAGCGGGCCGCGCTCGTACCGGTCCCGCTGGCCTCATCGCGGGAGCGCGAGCGTGGGTACAACCAGAGCGCCCTCATCGCTGGCGGGCTCTGCGCGAGGTGGCACGTTCCTCTCTGGGACGATTGTCTCGTGCGAGCGCGCGTCACACGAACTCAGACAGAGTTGACTCCGGGGGAGCGACTGAGCAATGTTGCCGGGGCGTTTCGCGTTCGCGACTCAGCGCGCGCGAAGCTCCGCGGAGCACATGTCGTGCTCGTCGACGACGTGGTGACGACCCGCGCGACACTCGGCGCCGGTGCGTCGGCTCTGTTCGATGCGGGTTCGCGAATCATCAGCTACGTAACATTCGGTCGAGCCGCTGCAGCGGGCGACCGGGTGCAACAATAGGGAATACTCAGCATGGCGATACGTGTAGGAATCAATGGCTTCGGCCGGATCGGGCGACAGGTCGTGCGGGCAGCAAAGGAACAGGAGATCAACGACCTCGACTTCGTGGCGGTCAATGATCTCACGGATACCCGGACGCTCGCCCACCTGCTGAAATACGACTCGGTGCACGGCACTTATCGTGGAGACGTCGGGACCGACGGCACGTGCCTGACGGTTGACGGAGATGAGATCAAGGTCCTCACTCACAAGGATCCGAGCCAGCTTCCGTGGCGAGAGCTCGGAGTGGATATCGTGCTCGAGTCAACCGGAAGATTCACGACCGCGTCGGAGGCAGGAAAGCATATCGCCGGGTGTGCCAGGAAGGTGCTCATATCAGCACCCGCAAAGGGCGAGGACATCACGATCGTCATGGGTGTCAACAGCGACAAGTATGATTCGGCCAAACATCACATCGTATCCAACGCTTCGTGCACCACGAACTGCCTGGCCCCAATGGTGATGGTCATTCGGAACAACTTCGGGTTCCGCCACGCCGGGATGCTCACGGTCCACAGTTATACCAACGATCAGCAGATTCTCGATTTGCCGCACAAGGACCTGCGTCGCGCACGGGCCGCGGCGCTGTCGATGATTCCGACGACCACCGGAGCGGCGAAGGCGACAGGGTTGGTGATTCCAGAGGTGAAGGGAAAGATCGACGGACTGGCAATTCGCGTTCCCACCCCTGATGTGTCATTCACCGATCTCACGGTGGAGGTCGAGCAGGCGACCACCGTCGCCGAGGTGAATGCGGTCTTCAAGGAGGCAGCGGCGGGCGCTCTCGACGGGATTCTCCAGTACACCGAGGAGGAGCTCGTCTCCAGCGACTACATCGGCAATCCGTACTCGTGCATCCTGGATTCCAAGACGACGATCGTCGTGGACGGCACGCTGGTGAAAGTCTCCGGCTGGTACGACAACGAGTGGGGCTACGCATCACGCTGCGTCGACATGCTGCGCTTCATGGGCGCGCGACTCTAAGCGGACACCCGTGCTCAAGAAGACCGTTCGCGACCTGAAGGACTCGGAGCTGTGTGGCAAGCGCGCGCTCGTTCGCGCGGACCTGAACGTTCCGCTCGACAGCAACTGCGAAATCACCGACGATACGAGGATCAGGGCTTCGATCCCAACGCTTCGCTATCTCCTCGATCGTGGCGCGCGCCCAGTTGTCCTCTCGCACCTTGGGCGCCCGAAAGGAAAGCCGACGCCAAAATACTCGCTGCAGCCCGTCGCCACGCGCCTCGCCGAGCTCATGCCGAACGTGAAGGTGTGTTTCGTCGAGACGACCGACACCGACGAAGCGATGAAAGCTTCGGCCGAGCTCGGCGAGAACGAGATTCTGGTTCTCGAGAACACGCGATTCCTCGGCGGCGAGGAGACGAACGACCCGCGGCTCGCGCGGTCGCTCGCGGAGCTGGGGGACTTCTTCGTGAATGACGCCTTCGGCGCCGCGCACCGCGCGCATGCATCAACGGTGGGAGTCGCGACATGCCTGCGCCCCGCTGTTGCCGGCTTGCTGATGGAGCGCGAGCTCGAATACCTCGGCAAGGCTCTCGCCGATCCAATACGGCCTTTTGTCGCGATCCTGGGCGGCGCGAAAATCTCGGGGAAGATAGATGTCATCGAGCAGCTCATGCCGAGAGTGGATGCGCTCCTCATCGGTGGGGCGATGGCGTGCACCTTCTTCCGGGCGATGGAACTCGAGACCGGGCGATCGCTGGTCGAAGAGGACCGGGTCGAGATGGCAAGAACGCTCGTTGATCGCGCCGGCACCAGGATCATCCTGCCGCACGACGCGATGGTCGCGCCATCGCTCGAAGATGCAAAACACGCGCATGCTGTGCCGCGCGATGGTATCCTTCCGGACGAAGCGATGTTCGACATCGGCCCGCGCACCGCCGAGTCTTACGGTCGAGCAATCGCTTCAGCGAACACGGTCATCTGGAACGGGCCCATGGGAGTTTTCGAGACGCCGCCCTTCGACGACGGGACGCTGGCGATTGCGAAGGCGATGGCGGCGGCGACGAGCCGCGGGGCGACGACGATAGTCGGTGGAGGTGACTCCGCCGCCGCCGTCGCGCGCGCCGGTCTCGACGATCGCATGAGCCACGTATCGACTGGCGGAGGCGCGTCGCTGGAATTCCTGGAAGGGAAGAAGCTGCCGGGCGTGGAAGTTCTCGACGATCGAGCAGCTACGTGATCCGTCCGATCTTCGCCGCCAACTGGAAGATGAACAACGGTCCGACCACGGCCCGCGAATTCATGCTGTCGTTCTGCTCGCAGTACCCTCGGCAAAACGACAGAACAATCATCTTCTTTCCGCCGGCTCTGTCGTTCCACGCCGTCGCCGCGGTGCTCGGCGACAGGCGTGACATTCTTCTCGGCGTGCAGAACGCGCATTGGGAAGACCAGGGCGCGTTCACGGGCGAGCTGTCCGTCCCGATAGCGCGCGACGCAGGCGCCCGCCTCGTGCTTGTCGGACACTCAGAGCGGCGACACGTCTTCGGGGAGACCGACGAGGATTGCGCGAAGAAGTGCGCCGCGGTGGAGCGCGGCGGACTCACCCCGATGCTGTGCATCGGCGAGACACTGGAGCAGCGCGACGCCGGAGATGCGGAGGCGACGGTCACTCGGCAGGTTCGTGCGGGACTGTCGAAGATGACACAGCTCCAGCATCGTCCGAT
>JAHFCS010000303.1 GCA_023249395.1 Gemmatimonadota bacterium | reverse complement strand
CTGGCGCTGCCTCCGCTGCCCGAGCGGCAGGTGCTGCTCGTACTGCCGGAATTCCAGGTGACGACCGTCGACGCGTACGACTGGCTCGATGAGGAGAGGGCCGATCTGAGCGAAGATTCCCGCTACGGAACGACGGATCTTCTGCTCACCACAGAGGAAAAGCTCGGCGAGTGGGCGGTCTTCGCGGAGCTCAGCCGCAATGACTTCATTCATCCGGTCGCAGCACGGCATCCCCGGATACATGAGCTTCTCGGCGGGTTCAGGAGCACCGGCTCCATCCTCTCCTCGATGAGCGGCTCGGGATCCACGCTTTTTGGCGTCTACACCGAGTCTCCGAACGCTGACGGATTTCCCTGCCTCGCTCCTGCGACGGCAACTCTCACGCGCACTGCCACTCAAGTTGTTCAACCCATGCGTATCGGCTAGCTTTCGCCCTCTTGCCCCCTCGTCCAATGGCAGGACATCGGTCTTTGGATCCGAGAATGGTGGTTCGAATCCACCGGGGGCAATTGAACTGATGGCCGTGCGTAACTAACTTAAGGGGTTGCTGGGGCATGGACGGTCTTTCCGTACCGAGTCACGGTTTCAAGCTGATCTGCGGAACGAGCAACAAGCGACTTTCCGACGAGATCGCGCGAAACCTGGATGTCGAGCCGGCCAAGCTCACGGTCAGCAGGTTTGCCGACGGAGAGATTTTCGTCCGCATCGACGAGAATGTTCGTGGCAACGACGTTTTCATCGTTCAGCCGACGAATCCGCCCGGCGACAACATCATGGAGCTGCTGCTGCTCATTGATGCGGCCCGGCGGGCGTCGGCGGCGCGCATTACCTGCGTGATGCCGTACTACGGATACTCGAGGCAGGACCGAAAGGACCAGCCAAGAGTCGCCATCGGAGCGAAGCTGCTCGCCAACATGATCGTCACGGCTGGGGCGGACCGGGTGCTTGGACTCGATTTTCACCAGCACGCGCTGCAGGGGTTTTTCGACGTTCCGGTGGATCATCTGTACGCGGCGCCGGTGTTCGTGTCGCATTATCGTAAGAAGGACTTGCACGACCTCGTCGTCGTTGCGCCCGATGTGGGCTCGGCGAAGATGGCACGGGGGTTTGCGAAGCGGCTTAACGGTTCGCTGGCCATCATCGACAAGCGGCGCCCCCGGCCGAACGTAACAGAAGTGGTGAATGTCGTCGGTGAAGTTGAAGGACGCGATTGCATGCTCACCGACGACATGATCGATACAGCGGGAACGGTCGCCGAAGCGGCACGGGCGCTCAAGGATCTTGGCGCGCGGGACGTTTATATCTGTGCGACACACGCGCTGCTCTCCGGCCCCGCCGTTGAGCGGCTCTCCGCGGCGCCGATCAAGGAGGTGACGGTCACCGACACCGTCGCCATACCGCAGGACAAGTACTTCGATCAGCTCAAGGTGCTCTCGGTCGGCGAGCTCCTGTCGAAGGCAATCAGATACATACACAGTGAGCAATCGGTGAGCTCGCTTTTCGAACAGTAGGTCCAGAGGAATCAACGCATGGCTTCAGCACAACTTTCCGCCACACCTCGCGACGGCACCGGCAAGGGCTCGGCGCGCACACTCCGGGCTCAGGGACGGATCCCGGCCATTATCTACGGCCACGGACGCGATCCCCAGGCGCTCGCGATCGATACTCGCGAGCTCGAGAAGCTGCTGTCGCGGATTTCCGCGGAGAGCACCGTCATCGAGCTGTCGCTCGGCGGCAAGAGCGCGAAGACTCTGATTCGCGAAATCCAGCGCCATCCCTTCAAGCGGCAGATCCTCCACGTCGATTTTCAGGAGCTTGTCGCCGGTGAGAAGGTCACCGTGCGCCTGCCGATCGTCCTCAACGGCATACCCGACGGCGTCCGCCAGGACGGCGGCATTCTCGACCAGACAATGCGCGAGCTCGAGGTCGAGGTAGATCCGGCGAACATCCCGAATCACGTCGAGGTCGACGTCACTTCGCTCAAGATCGGAGACTCGGTCCACGTCCGCGACATCGCCCTCCCCGAGGGAGTCGAGATTTTCGGCGACGGGGATGCTTCTGTCTGCGTCGTGTCGGCACCGCGCGCGGTGGTCGAGACGGTGGCGGTCGTCGAGGAAGAGGCGGTTGCAGCCGAGCCCGAGGTGATCGGGAAGGCGAAGAAGGAAGAAGAAGAGGAAGAAGCCGAGAAGTAGCGGCGAGATAACCGTTGAAGGTTATCCTCGGCCTGGGCAATCCCGGGCGACAGTACGAAGCAACACGTCACAACGTCGGCTGGTGGCTGCTCGACCACCTCGCCGACGTTTGGCGTTTCGACGCCTGGAAGCGCGACGGCGAAGCGCTCGTGACGACAGCGACCGTACACGGCGTGCGGGTGCGACTCATGAAGCCGCTCACCTACGTGAACCTGAGCGGACGGGTTCTCCGCCCGTATCTCCGGCGTCCGTTCTGGACGCCGACGAAGGATCTTCTCGTCGTCGTGGACGAAGTACACCTTCCGGTCGGCCGGTATCGCCTTCGCGCACGCGGGAGTGCCGGTGGACACAACGGATTGCGAAGCATCGAAGCCGCAATCGGCAACCGGGAGTATCCGCGCCTGCGGATCGGAGTCGGTCCGAGCAAGGAACGGCGCGGCGTCTACGCCAACCTGGCGGATTTCGTGCTCGCTCCCTTCGCGCGCGACGAGCGTGATCAGATCGTGGCACTCATACCGGAGCTCGAGGAGGCCGTGGAAATGTGGATGCGCGAAGGAATCGAGCGCGCGATGAATGCGCACAACCGGCGCGACAAGGGAGCGGAGTGAAACCGATACCCGGATGCTGAAGCTCGGAATCGTCGGACTCCCCAATGTGGGCAAGTCCACGCTGTTCAATGCCCTCACCGCCGCGAAGGCCGATGCCGCGAACTATCCCTTCTGCACCGTCGAGCCGAATGTCGGAATGGTCGAGGTTCCCGACGCCCGACTCGAGCGGCTCGCCCAGATAGTTCAACCGAAGCGCACCGTCCCGGCGGTCGTACAGTTCGTGGACATCGCCGGGCTCGTGAAGGGCGCGGCCGAAGGCGAAGGACTCGGCAACAAGTTCCTCGCGAACATCCGCGAGATGGATGCGATCGTCCATGTCGTGCGCTGCTTCGAGAACGAGGACGTGACGCACGTGATGGGGACCGTTGACCCGGCGCGCGACCGCGAGGTAATCGAGTTCGAGCTCGCGCTCGCCGATCTCTCGACTCTCGAGAAGCGCCTCGACAAGACGCGGCGCTCGGCGCGGACGGGCGACAAGGAGGCTATCGCCGAGCTGCCCGCGCTCGAGCGTGCCTACGCCTTCCTCAAGGAAGGACGCGGACTATGGGAAGCGAAGTTGACACCCGAAGAGCTGGCCGCGCTCGCGCCACTTTCGCTTCTGACGGTAAAGCCGGTGCTCTACGCCGCGAATGTCAGCGACAGCGAGCTCGCGGGCAATGAGGGCCCGCATCTTCGGGCATTGCGCGACGCGGTGAGAGCGAGCGGCGAGCACGCCGAGATAGTTCCGTTCTCGGCAAGAATAGAAGCCGAGCTCGCTGAGCTTCCAGTAAAGGACCGCGTTGATTTCCTGTCGTCACTGGGTCTCGAGTCGGCGGGTCTCGACCGGCTCATCCACGCCGGTTATCGGCTGCTCGGCCTTCAGACCTACTTTACGGCCGGAGATCCGGAGGTCCGGGCGTGGACGATTCATCGCGGTGACACAGCTCCCAAAGCGGCAGGGGTGATTCACACCGACTTCGAGCGGGGATTCATTCGGGCCGAGACTGTGGCTTACGATGACTTCGTGGCGAACGACGGCTGGAAGGGATCGCGTGAAAAGGGCGCTGTTCGCTCGGAGGGCAAGGAATACCTCGTCGCCGATGGCGACGTGATGCTGTTCCGCTTCAACGTGTA
>JAHFCS010000015.1 GCA_023249395.1 Gemmatimonadota bacterium | reverse complement strand
GGTCGCAATCAGTCTCTGGTTCTCGACAATTCTCGCCAGTGCGTCGGTGGCGAACGTGTTCGTCGACACCCTCGGACAGCTCGCGCCGGCGGTGGGCGGGTCGGTCGCGCGTGTCGTCATCATGATCGGGCTCTACGCGATCCTCGCGCTGGTCAACATCCGCGGCGTGAAGATCGGAAGCAACGTCGTTCAGACTGTGACAGCGGCCAAGCTCGCACCGTTGCTCATCCTGGTCGCAGTCGGCATCTTCGCCGTGAATCCATCGAATCTTGCGTGGCCCGGCATGCCCTCGGCGACGGACACGGCGCGTACAGCGGTCATCCTGATCTTTGCGTTCATGGTAATCGAGTCGGCGCTGATACCGAGCGGCGAAGTATCGAATCCTGCTCGGACAGTGCCACGAGCCATCTTCGCCGCGCTTGCGGTCGTCACCCTGCTCTACATCGCGATCCAGGTTGTCACTCAGGGGATACTCGGTGCCGAGCTCGCGACGAATACCAGCGCGCCGCTCGCTACAGCCGCGAAGAGCGTGCTCGGTAGAGGTGGCGAAATCCTTGTCGTCGCGGGTGCGGCGATCTCGACCCTCGGCTACGTCGCTGGCGATATGCTCGCCGCGCCGCGCATGATCTACGCGCTGGGACGTGACGCACTGTTGCCGAGAGTCACCGGATCGGTCCACGAGCGATACCGAACGCCGCACGTCGCCATCGTGATCCACGCGATCATGTGCGCGATCCTGGCGATCACCGGCACCTTTGCCAAGCTCGTTGTGATCGCCGTTCTCGTGACGTTGCTCGTCTATCTCTCATGTTGTCTGGCAACGATCCAGCTGCAGCGGCGGGGCATCCACGCCGAAGGGACGATCCCGTTCAGGATTCCCGGAGGGCCAATTGTACCGATACTCGCCTCGGGCATCATCGTCTGGCTGATGACGAGCTCGACCCGCGAGGAATTCATCGCACTCGGAATCATGCTGGCCGTCGCATCGCTTCTCTTTCTTCTGGCGCGGAGCCGCCGAAGCCCTCGACAGAACGAAATCCTGGCTTAGCGTGTCTATGGGGCAATGACGGCGCTTAGGGTTACCGCTGAGAGTCGAGGCCGGGTGGACGAACGACAACTGATCGCGCGAGTGATTTCCGGTGACCCCCGGGCGCAGCGCGATCTGTACGAGAGCCATGTGGACCGCGTTTATCGTCTCGCCTACCGGCTGGCCGGTGAGGAGGAGCTGGCGCGTGACTTCACCCAGCTCACCTTCATCCGCGCTTTCGAGCGGATTGCCGAGTTCAGGCACGACTCTTCGCTCGCGACGTGGCTCCACGCGATCGGCGTCTCGATCGCGCTCAACGGCCTTCGCAGCGTGAAGAAGTCCCGCGCCCGCGATGTTCCGCTCGAGGAGGCTTCGGGGCTCGGAACCACGAGCCGGTCGGCAGAGCCTGATCTGAAAGCGCGGCTGAGCGCCGCCATCGATTCACTGAGCGAGAAATACCGAACGGTTTTCCTGATGCATGATGTCGAAGGATTCACACACGACGAGATCGGAGCGGTGCTGGGCATTCCGGCCGGCACCTCGAAGACGCGGCTCTTTCAGGGACGCGCAAGGCTTCGTGAGGCGCTCGCAGATTTCCGAGAGGAGTGGGTTTCATGATGAAAGACGACAACCAATTCGACGAGGTTCTGCGCCAGGCGGCGCAGGATTACAATCGCCCACCAACCGTGATCCCGCGCGACGAGATGTGGGCTGCGATCGAAGCGGAGCAGGCGAAGCGGGCCTCCCGTCCGCTTCATATCGTGGCGCCGGGCTCGCATCGCCCGATGCCACGGTACGTCTGGATCGGTGCGGCTGCCGCCGTGCTGCTTGTTGCGGCTGGCATCGGCATCGGACGGTGGTCAACGATCAGCGTCAAGGCTGCAGGCTCGGTCCGGCCGATCATTGCGTCCAATAACAGTGCAAACATTGGTACGCGAACTCCGCCAGCCGATCAGCTGGTGACGCCGGACGTCCATGGAACCGAGCCATCAACACTTGAACCGGTTCGTTCGACGCAACAGCGCGGTACTCAGGTGAGGCGTGGCTCGGGCGATGGAAATCGTTTCGCCCAGGCCGGTTCATCGAGGGCGCTCAACGGCGCGCCGCGCCAGGAAGTTCCTTACCAGGTTGCGACCATCCGCCACCTGGCCAATGCCGAAGCACTGCTGACGGCATTCAGAACCGATTCGCGTGACGCGAAGATGGACGCGCAGCTCTCGAAGTGGGCGCGCGACCTGTTGTCGAACACCCGGCTGCTGCTCGATTCACCGGCAGCCGATGATCCACAGCGAGCCAGGCTCCTCGGAGATCTCGAGCTTGTGCTCGCGCAGATAGTTCAGCTCTCGCCCGGCGCCGCGGCGCAGGACAGAGACCTGATAGAAGGCAGCATCCAAAGTGGACACGTAATGACACGCTTGCGCTCCGCGATTCCCGCGGGGCCGACGAGAGGACTTTAGGAGAAATGATGAAGACTGCATTCATGGTCATCACTGCCGCGTTGTTTTCTAGCGGAGTGATGCCGACTAACGACGCTGGACCGGCGCGCCACTACCGGACGCTACCGGCGGGCGACGCCGCGGCGAACCCCGCTGCCACGACATTGTCACTGGCTGCTCCCGCGCCGTGGGCGCCGAAGGATCCGGCCGACTCGCTCTACCGCGAAGGGCGCGCTGCTCTCGCCAGGGGCGACTACGCCAAGGCAGCAGAGATTTTCCGGCTCATATACCGCCAGTACCCGAGCTCCGACTACGCGGGCGAGTCGCTCTACTACCTCGCATTCTCCGAGTATCGCCTCGGCGGGTCCGATCACCTCCAGAGCGCGCTGACCTCGCTGGCTCTGATCGAGAGCCGCTATCCCGATCTCTCGAAGCGCAGTGACGCGAGAGCGCTTCGGACGCGCGTGTGCGGAGAGCTCGCGCAGCGCGGCGACGAGGGTTGCGCTGCCGAGGTCGCGAGATCGGTGAGCGCGGCGGTGGCGACGGGAGTGGCCGAATCGGTTTCGAGTGCTGTCGCCGGCGCGGTGTCAGGCGCGGTAGCGGGAGCAGTGGCTGGTCTCGATCAGGCCACCGCAGCGCTGCGTGGCCTTTCCTCCGATTCCAGGCGACGGGCCGCAAGCGGCTGCCCTTCCGAGGATGACGACGATGACGAGCGCATCGCCGCGCTCAACGCGCTCATCCAGATGGACGCCGACCGCGCGATGCCGATCCTGAAGAAGGTCCTCGAGCGGCGCGACGCGTGCTCGGCGGGGCTGCGTCGCAAGGCGGTGTTCCTCGTCTCCCAGAAGCGCACTTCGGAGACGGCGGACATTCTCCTGCGCATCGCCCGCAACGACCCCGACCAGGAAGTTCGCGAGCAGGCGGTGTTCTGGCTCTCCCAGGTTCCCGACGAGCGCGCCGTGACGATGCTCCAGGACATTCTCAACTCCTCGAGCAACGAGGAGCTGAAGGACAAGGCGCTGTTCGCCCTCTCACAGCACCGAAGCGAGCGCGGGGCGCAGTTCCTCCGCGACTACGCCATGCGCGAAGATGCGTCCGACGAGCTACGCGGCAAGGCGATCTTCTGGCTCGGCCAACGCCGCTCGCCGGAGAACGCCGAGTTCCTGCGCTCGCTCTACGCGCGCATCAAGAGCGACGACGTGAAGGAGAAGATCCTCTTCTCGCTGTCGCAACAGCGCGGCGTGGGCAACGACAAATGGCTCATCGACATTGCGCGCAACACACGTGAGAACATCGATCTCCGGAAGAAGGCGCTGTTCTGGGCGGGGCAGGGTGCGGTTCCTGCCGACCAGCTGCTCTCGCTCTACTCGACGCTTCCCGATTCGGAAATGCGCGAACAGCTCATCTTCGTCTACTCGCAGCGTCGCGAGCCGGCGATGGTGGACAAGCTGCTCGACATCGCGAAGCACGATCGCGACCCTGAGCTGCGCAAGAAGGCAATCTTCTGGCTCGGCCAGTCGCACGATCCGAGAGTTCAGCAGTTCCTTCTCGACCTGATCAACAGATGAGAGCCGCCAGCGTAATCTTGCGCGCGCCGGTGTTCGGAATCGCCACCCTCATGGTGGCGGTCCTCGCAGCCACGGCCGCGGCAGGCGCACAGTCACTCGGCAGGCGCATCGCGGATGCGCCGGACGGGAAGGTACGTCTGGAATTCGCCGCCCGGCCAGACGTCTGCGGCCATGGCACATTCATATCGCGCGGGCGCAACTCGACGATGAACTGGGACTCGGACCGCTCGGCCGACGTCGAGTACTCCGACGACTGCTCCCAGAGCCCGGTGAGATTGGTATTCGAAAAGAGCGGCGGTCAGATTCAGAAGATTCGCACATACGTGGGAGGCCGCTGGCGCGCGCCGGTGGGAACCGTCACCGACCTCGGCAAGGTCTCGACTCGCGAGGCGACGGATTATCTGCTCGGACTAGCGTCGACTTCATCGACCAGATCCGCGCGCGAAGCGATCTTCCCGCTGACTCTCGCTGACAGCGTCGTCGTCTGGCCCGGACTGTTACGCCTGGCGCGCGATCAGTCGCGTCCAAATGAGATCCGAACCCAGTCGGTGTTCTGGCTGAGCCAGATTGCCGGAGAGGCGATCACCGCCAACCTCGCCGCGCTCACCGGCGACGCCGCAATCGATCGCGATGTGAGGGAGCAGGCGGTGTTCGCACTGTCACAGCGGCCGAAGGACGAGGGCGTGCCCGCGCTCATTCAAATCGCCAGGAGCAACCGCGATCCCGAGATCCGGAAGAAAGCTCTCTTCTGGCTCGGGCAGTCGCGCGATCCCCGGGCGCTTGCTCTCTTCGAGGAGATCCTCTCGAGGCGTTAGCGCTCGGCGGCCGCCAGAATGTCGTTGAGGCGGGCTGCTTTTGCGATTCCCGTGACGGTGGTCGTCACCTTCTGCGCCTCGGCGGTCTTTCCCGCGATCTTCAACGCATCGGCGAGGATGATGCCCGTCACCGCGTAGGTGTATGGGATCCCATATGATGGCCTGTCGATCCAGTCGCCCCGCCTGATGAGCGAAGCCGGTCCCTTGTACACCTGCGTCCACAATGCGTAGGTCCGCGGTACGTCGAGGAATCCATCGGCAACGCGAATGGTGTCCCTGGTGGGAATGATCGGCGTTTCCACGAGCTTCTCCGCCAGACCCTGTCGAAGTGAGTAGTTGCCGAGGCCGAGCGAGCGTCCATAGCCGCCGGTGGAGAAGTACATCGGCCGTTCGGGATAAGCGTCCTTGATCAGTCTGAGCACCACCAGCTGATCGCGTGTCAGATAGCCCGGCTGGATCGTCGCGACGAGGTTTCGCTGCGTGAACTGCTGCGCTTCACGAATCTCGAAATACGGTGGAATCGAGTCCGCTTCGGCGAACGACAGTTTGAGCGGCGGTCCCTTTGGCATCGGCCAGCTTCGATCGCGGAAGATCGCCGGCCCCTTCGCGGCGTCGTACGGCCGCACCGGACGCCGGATGACCTGGCGAACGAACCAGTCGGTATTGAGATACGACGTAACGAGCACGAGCACGTCCTGCCTGACGCCTTCGACTTCCTGCGCGTACCAGAGAGGGAAGGTGTCATTGTCACCGTTGGTGATCAGGATGCCGTACGGCTCGACGGAGTTGAGGAGATCCGATCCCCAGTCGGCGGTGAATGTCTCGCCGCGGTGTGATGCAACGCGCCAGTTCGCGGCCAGCGGCACGCACGCGATCAGCAAGAGAGGAGTCGCGAGCAGCCACGCCCGCCGACTTGCGTACCCGACGCGATCAGGAGTGTCCGTCGGCTCGCGATCGAGGATCTGCGCAATCGATTGCCAGATGTAGACGAGCCCGAGTGCCGCCCACACCCCCCACGCCGAGTAGCTCCAGATGTAGAAGTAGTCTCGATCGCGCACCTCGCGCTGGACATTTTCGCCCAGCTCGGGAGCCTGGGACCATCCGTACTTGAAGTTCATGTAGTAGATCAGGGCCAGCGTCAGCGTGAACATCAGCGGCCCGAAGTACCAGAATGTTCGCCGCTCGTATGTCCAGTGGACGTACCCTCCTATCAACCCGAGGACGAGGAAAAGCACGGCGAGCATCGCCTGGAGCGCCTGTCGCTCGTTGTGCGGGTCGCGCAGCCATTGCCACTTGAAATAGAGCCACCACATCTGGATCTGCGCGACGTATGGCGCGCCTCGCTCCAGCTTCTTGCCGTACTGCTCGCGATTGATGTTGTCCATCAGCCGCTGCTTCGTGAGACTGCTGAATGTGCAGGATGCCTCGAGCTTGGTCGCACAGCCAGTCGGCTCGCCTTCGTTCATCGCCGGAAAGTGGGCCGCGCGAATCGGCTCGTAGATGAAGGGCGTCAGGCCGAGAAGGAGAACGGCGGCCGCGACGAGAATGAGCTTCCATCGCAGGAACGTCTGCCACCGCCGCACGGCAATCGCGAACACCACCGCCGGCGCAGCGAGAAATCCGGCAGGATGGTTGGCGTATCCGAGTCCGAGCAGGTAGGCGACGAGAACCAGCTTCTTGTCGGCTGCCTTACCCTCGGGATCGTCGGTCCAGGAGATCATGAGCCACGACACGATCGTGAAGAAGAGCAGCGAGACGGTGTACACTTTTTCGTTCACGACGCTCTGGTTCAACACGGTGTAGGCGGTGGCTCCACTCAACGTTGCGAGTGCCGCGCCGGTGATCCTCTGCCATCCCTGGGCGAGCCAGCCGGCGAGCACCCGCTCGGTGACGAGGAACCAGAAGCCTGCCGAGAGCGCGCTGCAGAGAGCAGCCATCGTATTGATGTGCTGCGCGTAATTGCCGGGCAGCGGGAGCGCACCGAAGACGTGCGCGACGAGAACGAAGAGTGGATTGCCCGGAGGATGCGGCAGTCCGAGGACCTTCGCCGCCGCCATGTATTCACCGGTGTCCCACATCGCGGTGGAAGGCGCAATGGTGACGAAGTAGAGCAGGAACACGGCGAGGGCGGCGATTCCCGCTGCCTTGTAGGACGGTGTGTATTCCTCGAGCGCTTCGCTTTTGCGACGGACCGTGGCGGCTTTTCTGGCAGGTGCTGTCATAGGCCGGGAAATCTACACACTGGCAGTAGGTTCGCAGTCCGCAGTCAGTTCGCAGTCCGCAATTAGTTCGCAGTCCGCAATTGTAGTTTCCCCGCTAGCTTATTGGAATGGACTTTACCGGCATCTCAGCCCAACTCTCTGCGAGTCCGCTGATCGCGCTGCCCGTGCTCTTCATCGCCGGAGTCCTGACAAGCTTCACTCCCTGCATCTATCCGATGATCCCGATCACCGCCGCGATAGTCGGCGGCCAATCGGTCGGAGACGCAGCGCCGAGCAGAGTTCGGACCGTACTGCTGACACTTACGTACGTCGCGGGGCTGGCGCTGACGTACGCGACACTCGGTGTCATCGCCGGTCTGACGGGAACGATTTTCGGCTCCGTGAGCACGAATCCATGGCTCTATTTCGCGATGGCGAATCTGCTCATCCTCGCCGCCCTCGTGCTGCTCGACGTCCTGCCGTTGAGGATTCCGGCGCCGCTGCTCAATCGCGCGGCCACTGCCGGAACCGCGGGTCGTTTTTCCGGGGCATTTGTCATGGGAGCAGTGTCAGGACTTGTCGCCGCTCCATGCTCCGCTCCCGTGATGGCCGCGGTGCTGACCTGGGTTACGACCACCAAGCGCGCAGGACTGGGATTCCTCTACCTCTTCAGCTTCTCGCTCGGGATGTGCGCGCTGCTCGTCGCCGTCGGGCTTTTCAGTGGCGCGGCCGCGCGTCTCCCGAAAGCAGGTGCATGGATGATCTGGGTAAAGCGCGGATTCGCTCTCGTGATGGTCGGCGTGGCCGAATATTATCTGGTACAGATGGGCAAGCTCCTGTTCTGATCGCGATGAGCCCGGCAACGAATGAGGTCCCGCCGGGTAGTCAGCGAAGAGAGAAGTCACCCCGCTACAGAATGAGGTCCCGAATGCCGCTTGTGCGGATGCTTCGAATTGCTCTCTTTGCTCTTCCTGTCCTCGCGGCGCCGGCTGTCAGGTCGTTGCGCGCGCAGGACCTCGGCATCGAGGTTGGCAAGCGCGCACCAGCCGCCGTCGTCACCACGCTCGACGGAAAATCCGTCGACCTCGGCGCGTACGTCGGCAAGACGCCGATGTTCATCGAGTTCTGGGCGTGGTGGTGTCCGAACTGCCGCGAGCTCGAGCCCGCGCTCTTGGCCGCGGAGAAGAAATACGGTTCGCGAGTGAAATTCATCGGCGTCGCCGTCTCTGTGAATGAGACCCCGAAACAGGTGAAGGCCTATACCGACAAGCACGGACTCAAGCACCAGATTGTTTTCGACACCGACGGCAACGCCGCCGACGCCTACGACGCCCCCGCCACTTCGTACGTCGTCATCGTAGACCGAACAGGCAAGGTCGTCTACACTGGACTCGGCGGAACTCAGGACCTCGACGCCGCAATAAAAAAGGCTCTCTGAAAAGTCCACCGAGAAAGGCATAGGTTGAGACCTATGCTTTTCTCGTTTGATCTTTCTGACCTTCAGCGCAGCTAGTGGACCGTAGTATCCGCCGGTAGAGGCTCGAGTTTGTCGATGATCGCTCCGAGGTCAGTGTACGACGTCTGCACCAGCACCCGGAACGGGCGAGCAACGTAGGCGATCTTTCCCTCGGGATCCACAACGAACAGCGTTCGCGCGTCGAGTTTCCGCGCCGCGTCGTAGGTGTCGTAAAGGCTGCCGACCTTTCCGCCGACGTCACTCGCGAAGAGCATCGGGAAATGATCCTCGCGCGCCCATGACGCCTGGGTCGTATCGGCGTCAACGCTGATGCCTATCACGACAACTTTGCGGCCGTTATTGAATAGCGTGGCGTACTGATCACGGTACGCCTCCATTTGGACCGTTCAGCCCTTGGTCCGCGCCTGGACGAAAAATGCGAGGACTACCGTCTGTCCACGGTAATCAGCGAGGTGGACCGGCGTCTTCAGCAGTCCATAGCGTGTTGCACCGGGGATCGTGAAATCGGGGGCGACGTCGCCGACCACTGGCCCGTGCGTCCCGAACGCGGGCGCCGGCGGTGGTGCTGTCGCGGGAACCTGCCCGAGCACCATCAAAGGTGCTCCCATGAACCCAGCCGACACCACTGCCTTCAGAACACCATTCATTGCCGGTTTCTCCCGATGACGACAATGAATCTTACGCTGTGGACCGTGTGCAGGGCCAGCCTGAAACCGGTGTCGGTTCAAACCGTATGGGCCACATGGCTGTCCAACGGGGAAGCAACGGGAACCACAGCCGAAAAAAGTGGAACCTTCACCAGCATCCATCGTGAATCGCATTCTCGCTGGCCTACTCGCGGTTTTAGTTGTGCCGCTTTCCGCGCAGCAGCCGGCTGCGACTCCTGTCTCGAATTCGTCGGGCTACAGGCACAATGCTGCACCGACGGTGAGGGCGGCCCGAATTACTGACCACATCCACATCGACGGGAAGCTCGATGAGTCTGCCTGGGCAACGGCCACGCCGGTCTCACAGTTCACGCAGTATGACCCGAAGGAGGGGATGCCGGCATCGGAAAACACCGAGGTCCGGGTGCTCATCGGCGACGATGCGCTGTACATCGGCGCAAGGATGTCGGACAAGCCCGAGAATATCCGCCCCCGGCTCTCGCGGCGCGACGAGTCGGTTGACGGCGACGTCTTCGCCGTGTCACTCGACTCGCGGCACGATCACAACACGGCCTACTATTTCCGCGTCACCGCCGGCGGCGCCGTCCGTGACGCCACAGTCAACTCCCAGGGCGGGCTCGATCTCTCATGGGACGCCGTGTGGGAGGCGAAGGTTTCTCGCGACGCCACCGGCTGGGGCGTAGAGATCCGCATTCCTCTCTCGCAGCTCCCGTACAACCGGAACCAGGACACGTGGGGAGTGCAGTTCGAGCGCTACAGCTGGAACAAGCAGGAACAGGACTTCTTCGCTTTCACTCCGAAGAGCGAGGCAGGCGGAATCAATCGCTTCGCACATCTCACCAACCTCGGCTCCCTTCCCGCGCCGAGCCGGATCGAGCTCGTCCCGTATGCCAGCACACGGGCCGAGTATCTGGACGTCGCGGCGGGAAATCCATTCCGCGGGAAGGACGAGTACTTCGGCTCGATGGGAGCCGATCTCAAGTACAGGATGGCGAGCAATCTCACCCTCAACGCGACCGTCAATCCGGACTTCGGCCAGGTCGAGGTAGATCCGGCCGTCGTCAACCTCACTGCATTCGAGACCTTCTTTCCCGAGAAGCGGCCGTTCTTCGTGCAGGAGCGGAACCTCTTCGACTTCGCTTCCCTGCGGACCTTCAACAGCTACGGTGGGCCGACGGTGTTCTTCTCGCGGCGCATCGGCCGCTCGCCGCAACTTGCACTCGGCGGTGGAGACATCGCTTATGTGGACGCCCCAACCCAGACGACGATCGCAACCGCCGCGAAGGTGACCGGGAAGACCAGTAATGGCTGGTCCACCGGAATTCTCGATGCAGTGACGTCCCACGAGCGCGGTGAGTTCACAGACATATCCGGGACGAGGAAAAGCGCCGAGGTCGAGCCGCTGACCAATTATTTCGTCGGGCGCTTCCGTCGTGAGATGAATCAGGCTAACACAGCCGCCGGAGGCTTGATCACCGCCGTCAACCGCGACCTTGGTGACGAAACGCTAGCGCAGCTGCTTCGGTCGAGCGGCTACTTCGGCGGGCTCGATCTCAATCACGCCTGGGCGAACAGGACGTGGCTGCTCGACGTCGCGGGTGGCGCCTCTGTGGTACAGGGAAGGGAGACCGTCATCGCCGCCACGCAGCAGTCGAGCGCTCATTATTTCCAACGTCCCGACTCGAAGAACCTCGAGCTCGACCCCAACCTCAGCTCGATGTCGGGCTATGCCGGCCACTTCGGATTGACGAAGGCGGCGGGCCTCCACTGGGGAGGCAACGTCGCTGTGCAGGTGACGTCGCCCGGCTTCGAGGTGAACGACCTCGGCTTCATGCGAACAGCGGACCGCCAGGCGCTCTCTACCGACCTGTATTACCAGGAGACCAAACCGGGCAGGATTTTTCGCAACTGGCTCATCACGGCCTTCACGAACCAGACCTGGAATTACGACCACGACATCATCTTCAACAACTACGCGTCATTCTTCGAGGCGGACTTCCCGAACTTCTCTCACATCTTCGTCCGCACCGATTTTTCCGGGCCTACGATCGACGACAGACTGACTCGCGGCGGGCCCGTCGCACGGATTCCCCGCGGGATATCGACGGGAGTCTTCTACGCCACCGATAGACGCAAGCGCTATACAGCCAACCTCGAGGTGAACTTCAGCCGCAGCGAGTCCGGCGCGCACACCGAGTCCGCCGGTGCAGAGACGGCATTTCAGCCCGCGCCCGGCATCCGCCTCACTTTCTCGCCGGCGATCGAAAAGGTCCATTCGCTCTCCCAGTTCGTGACAAGCGTCGCTGATCCGCTGGCCACTTCGACGTACGGCCGGCGGTATGTGTTCGCGACGCTCGACCAGACGTCGGTGTCGCTCGTCACCCGCGCGGATTGGACCTTCACTCCGGAGCTTTCGCTCCAGCTCTACGCCCAGCCGCTGGTATCGTCGGGTGGATTCAAGGATTTCAAGGAGCTCGCGGCCGCGAGGACGTTCGACTTCGACGTCTACGGCCGCGACCGTGGAACGATCGCGCTTGCGAGCGGCGTCTATCAGGTAGACCCCGACGCCAACCCGAATACTCCCAACGCCGTCACCTTCGGCGATCCGGATTTCAATTTCAGGTCGCTCAGAGGGAATGCGGTGCTGCGGTGGGAGTA
Source organism: Gemmatimonadota bacterium (assembly GCA_023249395.1). Taxonomy (GTDB): domain Bacteria; phylum Gemmatimonadota; class Gemmatimonadetes; order Gemmatimonadales; family Gemmatimonadaceae; genus UBA4720. The sequence continues at coordinate 2,297 of JAHFCS010000015.1, read as the reverse complement.
CCGGCCGGGGTCAACCTTGTTCTTTGTCTGGCAGCAGCAGCGCAGCGGCGATGAGCCGCTGGGTGATTTCCGTTTCGGGCGGGATTACGGCGCACTTTTCCGGCAACGGCCGGAGAATGTTTTCACAATCAAGGCGACCTATTGGCTCGCCCGCTAGGACAAACAACCATGAAAGCCACCATGAGCTCGAGAGCGATGAAAGGGTCAGCGACCTGGACGCTACTCATCATTGCCGCATTCATTCCCGTCAAGGCGCATGCTCAGTCGGGCGGGTACACAGCTCCACGAAACGCTGTCGTGAACGCGGCTGGAGCGCGTGTCATCAACATCGAGGGCGGCGCAGGCTTTCTGCGCGTCAACGGACGCCCCGGTCTGACTCAGGTCCGCGTCACCGGCGTCGCGCGCGCATCGAGCCAGCGCGTTCTCTCCGACATCAGGCTCATCGCGGAGCGTCAGGGCGACAGGGTGATCGTGAAGGTGGACATGCCGGATCAGATCAACTCGTTCTGGGATGTGTTTCACGGCGGCTACCAGCGCGCACTCGATCTCACGATCGACGTTCCGATCGGGACGCCGCTCGACATCAGCGACGGCAGCGGTGAGCTCACGATCAAGGGAACCGGGCCGGTCACACTAACCGATGGCTCCGGCAATCTCGAGGTCTCCGGCATCACCGGCAATGTCCGCATCACCGACGGCTCGGGCAACATGTCGATCTCCGGAGTTGACGGCGACGTCAACGTCGACGACGGCTCGGGCAACATTGACGCGAACAACGTCACCGGCAACTTCACGATTGGAGACGACGGCTCCGGGACGGTGGACGTCAGCGGTATTGGCGGAACGATGCATATCAGCGAGAAGGGATCTGGCACCGTCAAGGTCAGCAGAGTTGGCGGTGATTTCATCGTCGACTCGAAGGGAAGCGGAAGCATCGACTACGATACCGTCAAGGGAACGGTGAACATTCCCGAGCGCAGGCGAGGCCGGTACCGCCGTTAACCTGCCGTAAGTGAATCAGCTCCGCTCAACATGCGGTTACCGGGCCCGCGCTCGCCGCTGGCGCGAACAGTGCAGGGTGAACAACTTCGGTGCAGCCCGCGAAGGCCGCGCGATGTATTATTCCCGCACCATTGACGAACACAGGAGCTCCTAAGTGAACCGGAAACTGATCTCGATCGCAGCAGCATTCGCTCTCTTCGCCGCGCCCGGCGCCATGGCCGCTCAGACGCCGGCGCCCGCACAGGCGCAGCGCGCGGGTCCGACCGTTGCCGCCGCGGCCGTGGGAGTGCGCGCTCCCTCCACTGCAAAGGCGAACGCGAAAGCCAGTGCGACGGCCGATGCGCACATGGGCGCAGGCCAGAACGTGGCGTTGATGGTCGTCGGCGGCGCCGCATTGGTCATTGGCGCCGTTATCGGCGGTACGGGTGGAGTGCTGCTCGCCATCGCCGGCGCGGCCATCGGGCTTTGGGGCCTCTACAACTTCGTTCAGTAGGATTCACTGCGCCGGCTGCGTGGCCGGCGAGAGCAAGAAAAAACCCCGCCGGAGAAATCCGGCCGGGTTTTTCTGGGCTTCGACTTCTGACGCGCTGACTGCTGACGGTAGTTCGCTGCTTGCTTGCTGCGGAACGACCTAGGGGTAGTACAACGTCCCCGAGCTCACGAGGACTGAAGCTCCGCCAACGCGAACCGCTGCCACCGTTCCGCGGACGACATCGGCTTCGACCTCGAGACGACTCGGCCGCCCCATCTCGACGCCCTGGTGGATCAGCCACTTGAGAGTTCCGTCGCGAACTGTCGAGCGCCACGCGAGGTAACCACCGAACGCCGCGGCCGCGCCTCCCGTCGCCGGATCTTCGATGACTCCGAGCGTCGGAGCGAACATGCGCGACCGAAATACTCCGTCGCCCGCCCGCGCGCCGCCTCTCGCCGCCGATTCAGCCTCCTCGACGAAGATGTAAATCTCCGGCGCCCATGAATCGGCAAGTGTCCGCTCCCAGACGTCCTTCCGGATGCGCGCGCGTCCCAGCGCCTCGAGACTTCTAAGAGGAACGAACAGAAAGGGAACCCCGGCCGACACCGCTTCTGGCATGAACACGCTGTCGTACAGAATGTCAGATGGCTCGAGCGACAACACATCGGCGAGTACTGCGGCGTCAGTTGGCGCAGGTCCCCTCTCGGGCGGACGCGCAGCAGTGAGCTGTGTAAAGACAGGCTTTCCGTTCTTCGAGCGAATCAGCACCGGCACCGGCCCGACACCCTCCTCGAAGACTATTCGGGTCTCGTCGCCGGCCAGC
>JAHFCS010000302.1 GCA_023249395.1 Gemmatimonadota bacterium | reverse complement strand
GTTGGCGATGCTATCGCCGGATATGCTGCCCTCTACTCCGCCGACTCCGCGGCCGGCAGCGACGCCGCGACCAAAGGCTGAACGATGCCCACACTGGACATTGCCGGTCATACCGTCGGTGACGGACACCCGACTTACTTCATTGCGGATATCGCGGCGAATCATGATGGAGACCTGGAGAGGGCCGTCGGCCTGATCCACGTTGCCGCGGAGGCCGGAGCCGACGCCGCCAAGTTTCAGCACTTTCGCGCTGAGCACATCGTTAGCCGCCTCGGCTTCGAGTCCGGCCCGCAGCTCTCACACCAGAGCAACTGGCGGAAACCGGTGTTCGAGGTTTACCAGGCCGCATCGGTGCCGTGGGAATGGACGGAGCGCCTGAAGGCCGCCTGCGACGATGCCGGTATTCACTTTTTTTCCTCGCCGTACGACTTCGAAGCCGTCGACATGCTCGAGCCGTATGTGCCGGCCTACAAGATCGGCTCGGGCGAACTCACCTGGCTGGCAGCGCTGAGGTATATCGCGGGCAAGGGAAAGCCGGTACTGCTCGCCACGGGTGCATCCAATCTCGGTGAAGTAGAGCGCGCCGTCAGCACGATTCTCGAGCTCAACCAGCAGCTTCTTCTCATGCAGTGCAACACGAACTACACCGGCAGCGCCGAGAATTTTCGGTTCGTCAATCTCGAGGTGCTCCATACATTCAGGTCGATGTATCCGAACCTGGTCCTCGGTTTGAGCGACCACACTCCGGGACACGCTGCGGTGCTGGGGGCGGTTGCACTTGGAGCGCGAGCTATCGAGAAGCACTTCACCGACGATCGCAGGCGTGAGGGTCCCGACCATCCCTTTTCGCTCGACCCCGCGGCGTGGAGCGAGATGGTTCAGCGGACGCGTGAGCTCGAAGCGGCGTTGGGTGACGGCAGAAAAGTTGTCGAGCCGAACGAGCGTGAGACGGTGGTGATTCAGCGGCGCTGCATGCGGGCCACGCGGGACATGGAGGCCGGCACGGTGCTTGGGGAGGGGGATCTCGAAGCCCTGCGGCCCGCCCCTGCCGACGCAATCTTTCCCTTCGAGCTTCCGGCGGTGATTGGTCGGACGCTCACTCGCGACCTGCGGCTGGGCGACTATCCAAAATGGACCGATCTCGGCTGAAAGTCCTCTACATTTCGCGGGGCTACACCACCCACGATCACCGCTTCCTCACGTCGTTTGTCCGGTCGGGATGGGCTCCTATCCACCTTCCGCTCCTCGACGAACGCCTCGACACGCGGCTGCTGCCCGAGGGCAGCCGGACCATCCACTGGACGAACGACATGCGCGAGCCGGCCACCCAGGCGGACTGGGACGAGCGGCAGCAGCGACTCGAGGAGATCATCGACACGATGCGCCCCGACGTCGTCATCGCTGGGCCGGTGCAGTCTGGAGCCTATCTCGCCGCACTTGCCGGAGCGCGGCCCCTTGTGACAGTCTCGTGGGGAAGCGATCTGCTGGTGGACGCCGACAGCACCGCTTTTGCGAGCTCGGTGACGCGGTACACTCTCGACAGCTCGGATGCGCTGTTCGGCGATTGCCGCGCAGTTCGCGAAGCGGCACACCGTCATTCGTCCATTGCCGACGATCGAATCGTCACCATTCCATGGGGGATCGACCTCGCCCGGTTCGGCCCCGGTGAATCGTCGCTCTCGCTCAGAAGCGAGCTCGGCTGGACCGACAACAGGATCTTCATCTCTACCAGAAGCTGGGAGCCGCCATACGCAATTGATGTCCTCATCCGTGCGTTCGCTCTCGTCCATCCGCGGATGCCCGACGCAAGACTTCTCCTCCTCGGCGACGGGTCGCTGGATCTCGAGATACACGCTCTCGTGAAGGAGCTGGGTCTCAGGGAGTGGGTTCACGCACACGGACGCGCATCGTACGACCAGCTGCCGGATTATTTCCGAGTTGCCGACGTCTACGTCAGCGCGGCCATCAGCGACGGCACGTCGATCTCACTGCTCGAGGCGATGGCATGCGGGCTCCCGGCGGTTGTCACCGATAACCCCGGCAATCGTGAATGGGTTGAGCCAGGCATCAACGGAGAGCTGGCCCGACCTGGCGACGCGGAGTCGCTCGCCGCCGCGATGCTGGCTGTCGTGAGCCCCGGCGCCGATCCGATGCGGATGCGCGAAGTGAACATTGCGGCTGCACGCCGGCGAGCGAACTGGGAGGCGAATTTCCCGGAGGTTGCCACCCTCGTAGAGAGTCTGACCGCCCGGTAACGCGTAGCCTTCCGCGAGCTTTGTCACGATCGACTCCACCCTCTATATTTCAGCGCATCCCTACATCTTCGTTGTTTTTGAGACAGCGCCGCGCGGTCCGACCAATCGATCGCATTCAGCGACTTTTTCGCCGCTTGCCACTCGGACTGAGAGAGACCGCGTGGCGTGCGATCGACCGCCTGCCCCCCCGTGCCCAGCGGCTCTTCAGGCACACCGGTGAGCACAGGCGCTGGAAGATGCAGCAGCTTTATGCGAGGGTAGAGGCTCCCCAGGCGACGGCGCCGACGGTGCTGTTCTGGGTACCGGGCGGCATGCATCTGCTGCTTCACGTCGAAACCGCCATTGCCGCGGCTCTTCGGCTAAGAGGCATCAATGTCCACGCCATCATCTGCGATGCGCCATACCGCGCGTGTGCCAGACGAGAGGCCACGAGCGGAGTCCCGCTCGAGGATTGGCAGAAGACCTGCCCGAAATGCATTGCGTCGAACAGGGAGGTCCTCGACGTGATGGGGGTGCCATACTCGTCAGTCGGCGACTTCGTCCCGCCCGAGATTCGGCAGGAGCTACGGGCTCGAGCCGAACAATGTACGCTGGCGAACATTCTGGATCTGTCCCATAACGGCGTGCCAATCGGTCCGAATGTTCTGTCGGCGATCAATCGCTATCTGCAGGGGTCCCGCGTGGATATCGACGAACAGATCCTGCGCGAGTATGCCTTCAGCGCGCTGGTTTGCGCGGAGGCCGCGGGCCAGGTGCTCGACAGGTTCAGTCCGATGCGCGTTTTCATGTCCCACGGAGTTTACGTCGACTGGGGACCGGCCCTGCATACGGCGGTGACGCGCGGCATCCCGGTCACCACCTGGAAATCATCCTACCTCACCGGACGCTTCTACTTTCGGCAGGTGAGTGACGGACGGAGGATCGATTTTTACAAGATGAGCGATCGCGCCTGGGAGGCGCGTGCAGCGACACCGCTTAACAACGATGAAGAGGAGAGCCTCAAGACCTTCCTCCATCAGCGCTACCACCACGGCGTCAACTTCGATCTGCGGGGTGTGCAGAAGAAGTACGCGGGGGAGACAGAGCGATTTCGCCGGAAGTATCAGTTGGAGCAGGGAAAGCCGGTGTGGGGAATCTTTGCGCACATCAACTGGGACAGCGTATCCGACTACTCGCCGATGGCCTACGCTTCCCTTGACGACTGGATGATCGACACGGTCGACCAGGTGTCCCGGATCCCCGAGGTGCAATGGTTGATCAAGATCCACCCGACTGAGGGACAGTACGAGGTCGATAATGGCGTGCAGCGTCTCATCGAGATGCGGTTTCCGAATCTTCCTCCCCACGTGAAGCTCATACCGGCCGAAGAGGAGATCAGTCCGCTGGACTTCTTCGACGTCATCGATGGCGGCGTAACTGTCTACGGGACGGCGGGACTCGAGCTGACCCTCTACGGCAAGCCGGTGATACTCGCCGGGGAAGCGCACTACGGCGGAAAGGGCTTCACCGAAGACGGGTTGGAAGCTGCCTTCTACAGGAATCTGCTCGCGCGGGCACGCTGCATCGGTTCCCTAACCGCCGAGCAGACCGAGCGTGCCCGGCAGTATGCGTATTCGTTGTTCGTCACGCGCCAGATTCCGCTCCCGGTGGTTCGCGATCCGCGCTCGG
>JAHFCS010000301.1 GCA_023249395.1 Gemmatimonadota bacterium | reverse complement strand
CAGGCCGATCGACGCGCTCATCATTCCGTCCTCGGCGGTCGCGATGAGCTGTCGAGCTCGCTCCCATAGCTCCGCGAGCGCCGTCGGCAAGCCGGAGATTCTGAGCACGGTCGCTTCCGAGCCCTCGGCAGCTCGTATGGGAGCCCATATATCGCCGGAAAGCTCGGTGACATCGGCGATCTTGCCGAGGGCATCGCGTTGCGCCGTGACGGCAGCCGCATTCCCGCCGAGCTCGATGAGGATCATCAGACGCGGCGGAAGTCCGATCCGCCGAGCGAGCCCGTCGCTCACCAGCTCGAGGGCGAGTGGGATGATTGGCGCGGCGCGGAGAGCCGCGAGCCGATCGGCAAGCCGCCTTGTATCGGTTGGTGCGTCCATCGCCATCGTCACCCGCCGGGCCGGCAGAGAGTAGAGTCGGAGCGACAGCTCGGTGATGACGCCTAACGTCCCCCATGCTCCTGTCATCAGTCGCACGAGGTCGAAGCCCGCCACATTCTTCACGACACGTCCACCGCCACGCACGATCTTCGCCTCGCCGGTCACTATTTCGACGCCGAGCACAAGGTCGCGAATCGTTCCGAACCCCTGCGCAAGAGGTCCGGACGAACCGGTGGCGACGGTCGCGCCGATCGTCCCGTCATCCGAGCCGTATGAGTCGATCGGAAACCATTGGGCGTGCTCCCGGGTTATCCGCGCGAGCTCGGCGAGCGTCGTCCCGCCCCGAACGGTGATCGTGAGATCACCGGGTACGTAGTCAACGACTCCCGCGTGGTCCGCCATCGCGAGCGTTTCCGTCGCAGCGACGGGTCTGCCGGCCCGAAGCCAGCTCGAGCGGCCGGCAATCCTGAGTGGTGTCTGCGACGCGTTGGCTTCGCGAACGCGCTCCTGAATGGCCGCAGTCATGACGCCGCTCCGGGGTGTCGGGTCGCGGAAGGCGTCGCCTTCCATTCCTTGCAGGAGTGAACCGGCACGACCTTGCCCGGATTTGCGCGACGGCTCGGATCGAATGCATCCCGCAGGCGGCACATTGCGTCGAGCGAGTCCGGCGAGAAGATGAGCTCGATGTAGTTGAGCTTGTCGAGGCCGACGCCGTGCTCTCCGGTGATGCTGCCGCCTGCGTCGACGCAGGCACGCATGATCTCGCTCATCGCCTGGTGCACGCGCTCGCTTTCGCCGGGATCGTCGGCGTTGTATGGAATGTTCGGATGCAGATTCCCATCGCCGGCATGAAATACGTTGCAGACAAGAACTTGATGGCTCGTGGCGATTCGACTGATTGTCCCCAGGATCTCGGCCAGCCGCGTGCGCGGAATCACTGCATCCTGCACTACCAGGTGCGGCGCGAGACGTCCCATCGCCCCGAACGCTTTCTTGCGGCCCTGCCAGAGACGGAGTCGCTCAGCATCGTTGCCGGCGACACGCACCTCCCGCGCGCCACCTTTCATGCAAAGGTCGCGCACCACGCTCACGTCGGCCTCGACGCCCGCGGCCAGTCCATCGAGCTCGATGAGCAACACCGCCTGCGCATCGGCGGGATACCCGGCAGCGTAGATGCTCGATTCGACGACGCGAATCGTCGCGCCATCCATGAACTCCAGCGCAGCGGGGACGATGCCCGACGCAACGATCGCCGACGTGACGTGGGCCGCTTCGTCCACCGACATGAAGTCCGCGAGCATCGTTCGCACAGCCGGCGGCTTGCGCGTGAGCTTCACCGTCACGTCGAGCGCGACGCCGAAACATCCTTCGGATCCGATGAACGCTCCGAGCAGATCGTATCCGTCGCGCTCACCAGAGTCGCTGCCGAGTGTGACTATCTCGCCATCGGGAAGCACTGCGGTGATGGCAAGGATGTGGTTGAGTGTGACCCCGTACTTGAGGCAATGCGGCCCGCCCGCGTTCTCGGCGATGTTCCCTCCGATCGTGCACGCTGCCTCGCTCGACGGGTCAGGCGCGTAAAGAAGGCCGAGGGGCCCGGCCAGCTTGTTGAGAGCAAGATTGACGACGCCGGGCTCGACGGTCGCTCGGCGGTTTTCGGCATCGATCGAGATGACGCGCTTGAGTCGATGCAGGCCGAGGAGCACCACGTCATCCGCCAGTGCTCCGCCGGACAATCCGGTGCCCGCTCCACGCGGAACGAAGGGCGCGCCGGAAGCAGCGAGACGACGAACGACAGCGATCGTCTCGTCGCGCGTGCCGGGAAAAACAGCGAGTCGGGGCTTGCGCCGGTATCCTGGCAGCCCGTCGGAGCCGTAGACGAGAAGCTCGCTCGGCCCCCGAAGGACGAACCGTTCCCCCACGATGCCGGCCAGATCGTTCGCCAGCTGTTCTGACGTCATCTCTCTATTCTACGATGGCGCGCGCGCCTCTGGGGAATTCCCGTCTGCTTCCGGAACAGGCTCAGGTACCACGATCCGGAGCGCGCCTCCCGGACATCGAAACGGCCCGAAGACGCTAGCGCCTCACGGGCCTTCTCGGAATTTCCTGATCCCGGGTTGACGAACGCTGGAATCAGCGAGTCGTTCGTCACCACATCTTCCGCGACTTGCGCTAGTCGGCTGTCCAGAAGCCCGACAGCGCGGCGCCATCAGGCGACTCGCGGAGCTTCTCGAAGGCGCGCTCGCGGATCTGGCGGATTCGCTCGCGGGTCACTCCCATCAGCGCGCCGATCTTCTCGAGAGTCATCGCATCGGAGCCCTGCTCCAGCCCGTAGTAGAGGTGGAGAATCTTGCGCTCTCTCGGCGTGAGATACTTCCGGAAGACGCGGTCGATGAACTCGCGCATCAGGTGGAAATCGGTGACTTCCTCGATCTCTGCTCCATCGACGCCGGCGAAGCGCTCGCCCAGCGTGCATGCCTCGCGGTCCGAGCGGTCGATGGGAGCGTCGAGTGAGATCTCGGTGGCCGACATCTGCTTGGCCGAGCGGACCGCGTCGGGAGTCTCCTCGAGCAGTCGTCCAATTTCATGATCTGTGGGGTCGCGCTTGAGAACCTGGGAGAGAACTGTTTGTGCGCGGGCGAGCTTGATGAGCTGCGAATTCTGATTGAGGGGGATTCTTACTGACCGTGTCTGCTCTGCGAGTGCCTTGAGGACCGCCTGCCGGACCCACCAGACGGCGTAGGAAATAAACTTGACCCCCTGCTCCGGATCGAACTTCCTGACCGCCTTGAGAAGACCCTCATTCCCGATGGCGACGAGCTCGCTAAGGTCGAGTCCGTGGCCCTGATACTTCTTTACGTACGAGATGACAAAGCGGAGGTTGGCGGTGACCAGTCGTTCGGCTGCTTTTTCGTCACCTGCCTGCGCCCGCCGGGCGAGGCGACGCTCTTCTTCGGCGTCACTTATGAGGGGGAGCTTCTGTATGTCCTGGAGGTACTGGTCGAAAGCGGTGGAGGGAGACGAACGGAAAAAGCCTTTAGACTTGCTCTCGGCCGTAGTCTGCATGGACGCCCCTCGGCGACGGAATGTCAGGCAAGCGCACGTTCAGCTCGCGATTTTTCACCTAAGGCGCACATTAATTGGCGGCTATTGCCAGGTCAACAGCCACGTTTCATGCCAGTCAAAAATGATTTTTGTTTACTGACTGACGGGTCAGAAATGTCCGAATTTCACGGAGTTGTCGGCGGATCTTTGGTCTTCGTTCGGCTGGTTCCGGTCAGAATGCCAATCCCTATCATGACGATGACACCGACTCCGATCCATAGCTGCGGCACGCCCAGAAGATAAGCCGCCACGGCGAGGCCGATGATCAGGACAATGAAGCCGATGAGGTAAGTACTGAATGAAGACATGCAGTAACCCTCCTTGGGTTGACCCTCTCATTTTGCGCAATAGTAAGGCCAGCGGCAAACCCGGCGTCAGCGCTTGGCCAGACCCTCGAACATTTCCGCAACGGCCCGCAGGTCAGGAACCAGATCGAGCTGAAGACC
>JAHFCS010000300.1 GCA_023249395.1 Gemmatimonadota bacterium | reverse complement strand
CCTGCTCGACGTCCGCGTTCTGTCCGTTGTAGGCAACTCCGAAATCACCGAGGGCGCCGGCGCGAAGCGTTGGAATCGCCGAGACACCCGCGAGCGCCTCGGGGCGCGCAACGTCCGGATCGGTCACTGTCAGAAGCTTGTTCGAATCGCAGGCGAACATCGCGACCGCGAAAAGCGCAGTCACCACGCGAGCGGCCGTCACCCTGCGTCCGCCCATAGAGGATCTATTCAGCATGTGTGTATTCTCTGTAGGATATCAGGGTTAGAAGGAGACGTTGACGCGCGCAGTCCAGTTGCGCGTCGGTGGAAGCGTCAGGAAGTCGGAGGTACTGAAATTGGCGCCCGGCGACGAATTGATCTCGGGGTCGAAGCCCTTGTAGTCCGTCCACGTTTTCAGATTGCGACCGGCGACAGTAAAGGTCAAACCGCTGGCACTGAATGCCTGCGCGACACGAGACGGAGCAGTCAACGTAAACGACAGCTCGCGCAACTTCGTGAACGTCGCATCCTCGATGTAACCGGCGTCGGTTCCGAGGGCGATTGCCACGTTCGCTGCCTGGTCAGCCAGAGGCACAGTCTTGTCGTACGCTGCCTGGCAGTTGCCGAAGCTGCAGCGGAATCGCTGCGTGTTGTCGAACAGCTTGTAGTCTCCCTTGTGGTCGAACAACGCCGACACCTGGAGCCACCTGAACAGCCTCAACGTCGGAGAAACGGTCCACTGCTTTCGCGGCAGCGGATTACCAAGGTAGACAGCCGTGTCGGTCAGCTTTATCTCGGAGCGGGCGATAATTCCGTCGCCGTTGGCATCGTTGAACGTTATGGCTTTCTGGAAATAACTACCCGGCGACACCCCTTCGCGATGCTGCTGCTGCGTGTTGACGACGATGGGTGGAACTGGCGCGCCCGTCGGCAAGAGCCCGAGCGAGAGCAGCTTGTTGTCGTTCGTCGAGCCGGCAACAGAGAAATCGAAGCCGATCTGGTCGAGATCGATCACCTTCGTGTTGACCAGATATTCCCATCCCTTGTTGCTGACGGAGCCGAGGTTCTTGAACTGGGTGGCGGTGAGACCGAGAGACGGGGCCAGCGGCACGGCGACAAGCAGATCGTCGGTGCGCTTGTTGTAGTGCGTGATCTCCACCCCGATCCGCTCACCGAAGAATCCGGCGTCGAAACCGAGCTCGGTCTCCTTCGACCGTTCCGGCTTGAGGTCGGGATTTCCCGTACCGCCGACGACAATACCGGCGACGTCGGTGCCGGACTGCGTAACCGTCTGCGCATTGAAGAAGGTGATGGCGTCACGGAAGTTCGGCTTCTGTCCCGATCGCCCGTTCGCCGCTCGCAGTCTGAGGGAGTTCAGGATGTTGTTCTTCGGGAAAAACGACTCTTCGTTGACGACCCAGGAGAACGCGACGGAAGGATATACGATGCTCCCGAAGTTCTGGCCGAACGCGCTGTTCTTGTCGTTGCGCAATGCGCCGCTGAGGAAGATGCGATCGCGGTATGCAAAATCCTCGCTGAACAGCTGGCTCACCGTCTTGTTGTCAGTGCTGGTCTCTCCCACGCTGAAGCGGGCCGTACTGCCGCTGAGCGAGGTAGTTCCCGCGACGAGCTTGGCGCCGAATGCGCGGGTACCGCGGATCAGCTCCTTGTTGAAGGCTCCGCTTGCCTTGGTGGTAGTTGTAAATCCCTCGAAGGGAACCCACCTGGCCGACAGCGTACCGCTCGTGCTGTAGTTGTAGATCTTGTAAGGATTGGACGAGCGCTGTCCGTCCGGCAGAGAGCCGAAGGTAACCTTGTTCGGCGGAATCACTTCGTTGTCGTAGCGGTCGAGGTAGTCCAGACCGGCAACAGCGGTCGCCGTCAGCCACGACAACGGCTGGTACGAGGTGTTGAGAGTGTTCTCGAATCGCTGGATGTCCTGCCGGGTGTTGATAGCGTAGACCGCCTGCGGTACCTGATTGTTGAGGAAGCCGTGGTTCGCGTCGTCGAAGGCCCTGCCAAGCAGCCCCGCCGAGATGATGCCCAGAGTGTTGTTGTCGTTCTGGGGAAGACGCAGGTGGTCCGTCAGATAGCTCGATCCGAGCTGCACGGTCCAGTTGGGACGGAGCGTAACGTTTAGGTTCGCCCGGCCGCCGGCGCGCTGTTCCTGGCTGATTTCGAACACGCCCTGCTGGCGGTCGAAATTGCCCGAAAGATAATAAGTAATGGCATCAGTTCCGCCGCTTACGCTTGCTCCGTATGCTCCGCGGTGACCGTCAACGAATGGATCGGCAGCGGCGAGCGGGCTGAACGACACGAGCGAGTCCGCCTTGGGGGTGCATAGATTCCGCGTCTGGTTGTCGAGGTTGCAGGTGGTGGTGCGAGCGCCCGCTGTGGTGAGGCCCACCTGTGCAAAGTTCGGCGGATAGTCAGTCACGTCACGGATCGTCCCGCCTTCTGCGAACACGTTCCATCGGGGCTTGCCGACTCGTCCGCGCCTGGTCGTGATCTGGAGGACTCCGTTTGCTGCGGCCGTTCCGTACTGAGCCGCCGCCGCCGGCCCCTTCAGAACTTCGAACGAGAGGACGTCTTCGGGGTTGATGTCATTGATGCGTGAAGCCACCTGGCCGCCGACGCCGATCGACGACGCACCAGAGGTGTTGTCCGCACCGACGGCTGTGCCGAATCGAATTCCATCCACCACCACCAACGGTTCGTTGGTGAGCGAGATCGAGTTCGCGCCGCGAATGCGGATCCGGGATCCCGAACCGACGGTGCCCCCAGAAGCGGCCACATTCACGCCGGGCACCTTGCCGCTCAGCAGCTGACTCACACTTTGCGCCGCCGCCAGGGTTTCCTGTTTCGGCTGAAGCGTGGAGACAGCGGATCCGATCTCACGCCTTCGCGCGGTCTCGCCGGTTGCCGTCGTGACTACGTCCTCGAGGCTCACCGCCACCTGGTTGAGCAGAAATTCGAGGTCGGCTGTCGTCGCGGCATCGACCGTAATCGGTCGGCTCGAGGCCTGATACCCGATGCGCAGAACGCGAATCGTGTACGGCCCCGGCGCAATATTCGCGATTCTGAACCGACCATCGTCACCCGTGGTCGTGCCACGGGTCGTCCCGACGAGCTGCACCTGTGCCGCGGGGATTGGCGCCCTGGTCACCGCATCGAGGACGCGTCCGTTGATTGCGGCCTGTGTCTGCGCTCCTGCCTGCGCCGGCACCATCGCCAATCCGACAGCGATCGATGCTGCCAGCGACAGGGTCATCCTGACAAAACGACCTATCATGCTTCCTCCACTGCTTTCCCCGAAGGGAGTTGGATATCCACGCCGGGCGATCTGCCCGGCGTCCTGCAACGGCGACGAAAAACAGCCGCCGATCGAAGGCGAGCTCTACGGTTTTTGTTGCAGCCACATGCAGCCGCTGCGTCCTGCGAAGACGGTTTGCCTGAACCCGCAGGAATTGCCTAGCCGGTGGAAGAACAAATGCTAGGCGGGTGGCGAGCCTATGTTGAGGCTCCAACTACCCCGCTGTCGCGCGGCGATCGATCCTTGCCCGCGATCAGCATGCGGCTGGTCCCAGCCTCCGCCAGAAACAACCCCGACGGAGAGGTAGCAGACCCGCTTAGTTGGCCCGAATAATACGGCAGGCACACCTTGAGTCAAGGGTCACGCGGCCGCTCGACGCGAATTGCTTAATCCCTGCCGCGAGCAGGTCCTATGTCGGGGCCGGGGACTGTCGGAACAGCGCCAGCCACCGTTGCAACGCGCCGTATGGATCCTTTGATGAAGCCTTGGCAAGTCCGACGATCCTTCCAATCGTGTGCTTCAGGTTCCGCCCTTCCTGTACATAGACGGAGTCGAATAGCCCCAGATTCTTTGCGTATACGCGCCGCGCGAGAAGCGACGCGTTGTCGAGCGGAACCCGCTGCGCATAAAGAGGACTCAC
>JAHFCS010000299.1 GCA_023249395.1 Gemmatimonadota bacterium | reverse complement strand
GCGATTCAGCGAGGCGCCGGCGATGAGTAGCGCGACTCCCGCAAACACGGCAATGTTTCCCCATCGCCAGCTGTCCCGTCCCATCAACGCTGCGCCCATGCTTGCGGTCCCGAAAGCGACGAGGAGCTCTCCACCGCGATTGAGCTCGGCCTGCTGCCGCCGCCGGCGCTCCTTGAAAGGTCGCCTCTCTTCCGGGCTCATCGCGTCGTAGGCTATCGCCAGCGCGATCAAACAGACGAGAATCCCGAAAACGATTGGAAACTGCTCCAGCTTCACCCCGCCATCCCTGTTAATTTTGAGCCATGCACAGTGAGACTCGCAGGATTCGCTCCACGACGATTCTCGCCGTCCGCCGCGATGGCAAAGTGGCCCTCGGTGGCGACGGCCAAGTGACCGTCGGAGATACAGTTATGAAGTCCAACGCGCTGAAGGTCCGCGCTTTGCGCGGGGGCAAATTGCTGGCTGGTTTTGCCGGTGCGGCAGCCGATGCGTTCACGCTTTTCGAGAAGTTCGAGGAGAAGCTCGAGCGCCACCCGGGAAATCTCTCGCGAGCCGCCGTCGAGCTGGCCAAGGACTGGAGGAGCGATCGCGTGCTGCGGCGACTCGAGGCGCTCCTCGCCGTGACCGATGCCGAGCATGGCTTCATCATCTCGGGGACAGGCGATCTCATCGAGCCCGACGACGGGATTCTCGCCATCGGCTCGGGTGGATCTTATGCCCTAGCCGCCGCTCGCGCTCTCGTTGCCAACACCGATCTTTCCGCGCGGCAGATCGTCGAGCAGTCGCTGAAGATTGCCGGCGAGATCTGCGTTTACACGAACACGAACATCACAATCCTCGAACCGGTCTGATGACCTCACCGAGGACGCTGCAGGCTCTGGCTCGACTGGCCGAGCTCACGCCACGCCACATCGTCGCCGAGCTCGACCGCTACATCGTCGGCCAGGCGGATGCGAAAAAGTCGGTTGCAATCGCGATGCGCAACCGGTGGCGCCGGCAGCGCACCGCGGAGGCGATCCGCGAGGAGATCTCGCCCAACAACATCATTCTCGTCGGTCCCACGGGCGTGGGAAAGACGGAAATCGCGCGGCGACTCGCGAAGCTCGCGGGCGCACCGTTCATAAAGGTCGAAGCCTCCAAGTTCACCGAGGTCGGCTACGTCGGCCGCGATGTCGAGTCGATGGTCCGCGATCTCGTCGAGAGCGCCGTGAACATGGTGCGCTCGGAGCGCGAAGCTGAAGTCGAAGACCTGGCGCACGACCGGGTGGACGACCGCCTTCTCGATCTCCTCCTCCCGATGCCCGCAGAATCCAAAGGGTCTAAATCGCCCGAGGCGGGGAGTGGCGACACCCCGATCTTTCTCGTCTCCTCGAGCGGCAACGTGTCGCAGGAGGTCGATGTCGAGAAGGAGCGCTACAAGCGGACACGCGACAAGCTCAAGCAGCTGCTGCTCGACGGCCAGCTCGAGTCGCGCGAAGTCGAGATCGAGGTTTCGCAAAGCGCGCCGGTGTTCGACATGATGATTCCGCAGGGCGCGCCCGAGGGAATGGAGAATTTCTCGGACATGCTTCAGGACATGCTCCCGAAGCGCACGAAGAAGCGCCAGGTGAAAGTCTCGGAGGCTCGTCGGATTCTGCTCGAGCAGGAGCTCGACAAGCTGATCGACGACGAGGATGTTACCGCCGACGCGCTCGAGCGCGTCGAGAGCATGGGCATCATCTTCCTCGATGAGATCGACAAGATCGCCGGTGTGCGCGGCCCCGCGATGGGCGGTCCTGACATATCGCGCGAAGGCGTGCAGCGCGATCTCCTGCCGATTGTCGAGGGGTCTAACGTCCAGACGAAATACGGCATGGTAAAGACCGACCACGTGCTGTTCATCGCCGCGGGGGCTTTTAGCGTCGCGAAGCCGAGCGATCTCATTCCTGAGCTGCAGGGCCGCTTCCCGATCCGCGTCGAGCTCAAGCCGCTCACCGAGGGGGATTTCGTTCGCATCATGACCGAGCCCGAAAACGCTCTCACCAAGCAGTACGCGGCGCTCGTCGAAGCCGATGGCGCGAAGCTCACCTTCACGACCGACGGAATCGCCGAGATTGCGCGGATTGCCGCGCAGGTAAACGACCGGATGGAGAACATCGGCGCCCGCCGGCTGCACACGGTGATGACGACCTTGCTCGAAGAGTTTCTCTACGAGCTGCCTGACCGCGGCAATGGCGAGATCGCCGTAAACGCTGAGCTCGTGACCGAGCGCCTCAAGGCGATTGTCGAGGACGAAGACCTGCGGAGATATATTCTCTAGCTTCCGCTTCCCGAGCCTTTCCGGAAAATGCCTGCTGACCGCGCCCGCGATTTTCTCGCGATCCCCGATTATTCACGCGACGAGCTGCTGAAGCTGTTCGAGCTCGCTGAGCGCATGCGCGCCGGATCCTATGCCGAGCGGCCGCTCGCCGGAAAGTCGCTGGCGATGATTTTCATGAAATCATCCACCAGGACACGCGTGTCGTTCGAAGTCGGCACGTCGCAGCTCGGCGGACACGCTCTCTTCCTGTCGTCACGGGATGTCCAGCTCGGACGGGGCGAGCCGCTCGCCGACACGGCGCGCGTTCTTTCGCGGTACGTCGATGGGATCATGATCAGGACATTTGCGCACGCCGAAGTGGAGGAGTTGGCGAAGTTCGCGTCGGTACCGGTGATCAACGGGCTCACCGATCTCCTCCACCCGTGCCAGGTTCTCGCAGACATCCTCACCGTCCGGCAGCACCTCGGGACGATCGAAGGAAAGCGGGTGGCCTGGATCGGCGACGGCAACAACATGGCGAATTCGTGGATTAACGCGGCGTACCGGCTCGGCTTCGATCTCACGCTCGCGTGTCCCGACGGATACGATCCCGATCCGGCGATCCTGAAGCGCGCACAGTCGGCTGGAAACGTCCGCGTCGTGCGCGACCCCGCCGAAGCCGCTGACTCAGCCGACGTCGTCAACACCGACGTCTGGGCGTCGATGGGACAGGAAGGGGAACAGAAGGTCCGCGAGAAAGCGTTTGCAGGCTTCATCGTCGATGAAAAATTGATGGCGCGGGCGATGAGCCACGCTATTTTCCTGCACTGTCTTCCCGCGCACCGCGGCGAAGAGGTTGCCGCCGCAGTGATAGACGGTCCGCGCAGCCGCGTCTGGGACGAGGCCGAGAACCGGCTTCACATACAGAAGGCAATAATGGCCAACCTCATGGGCGGAGTCGCTCTATGACAGAGCAGAGCGGCTCCGCGCCCGCCGTCGAGATTCGCGACGTCGTCTGCCAGTTCGGACGCATCCGCGCGCTCGACGGACTGTCGCTCGACATTCTCGCCGGCACCGTCGTTGGCATCGTGGGTCCCAACGGCGCGGGCAAGACCACGCTGATCGACGTGATCTGTGGTCTCGTCCGTCCCTCCCGCGGCAGCGTGCGGGTATTGGGGCAGGATGTGTCCGGCAACACCACCGCTCTCCGTGCAAAGATCGGCCTTCTTCCGCAGGAGACCGCCCTGTACGACGAGGTCACGGCCGTGCAGAACCTGCGTTTTGCCGCGGCGCTCTACGACGTGAGCAATGCCGATACGCGAATCGCCGAGGTGCTGGAGCTGGTCGGTCTGAGCGCGCGGGCACACGACGTCGTGCGCGGATTCTCCGGCGGTATGCAGCGGCGCCTGGCGATCGCGCGGGCGCTGCTCCACGATCCGCAGCTGCTGATTCTCGACGAGCCGACTGTTGGTGTCGATGTCGAGGCAAGACATCAGATCTGGACCCACATACGTTCGCTCCGCGCCGGAGGCAGAACCGTGGTACTGACAACCAACTATCTCGACGAAGCGGAAGCCCTGTGCGACCGCGTCGCGATTCTCCGCGCCGGCACGCTTGTCGCCGAGGATACGCCGGCGAGTCTCGCTGCGCGCACGGGA
>JAHFCS010000298.1 GCA_023249395.1 Gemmatimonadota bacterium | reverse complement strand
TGAGCGGCGGGCGGACGTACTGAACGAGCGTGCTGATCTCGTCGAACCACATGCCGTCGCCGAGATCTTTCAGCCGAAGGATCGCGGCGACCACAAGAAGCGCCGGAAGCACGACTTTTTGCGGAAGCAGATTATGAACGGATAGCTGGTTGGGCATCCAGAACGGGACGGGTTGGGCCAGGCCTTGATCCCCGGACTGCCCGGTGCGGCCGACGTGAAGGATTGCCGAAGTGACGCGGAAGGCAACACAAGATGATGCGATGCGACGCCGGTGTCGAGGCACGATGGTGGTAGTAGATTCGTCAGCGCTCTCATGACCCAATCCGCTCGAGGTACGACGCGATCGCCACGCTGGTCGGTGGCGGCCCGGCTGTTCGTCACCGTCTGGATCGTCTACTCGATCCACTTCGCGACCAATGTGGTGCGCGATACGTATCTCGCGATCTCGCTCGGCGACAGTTTCTCGGTGCGGGTCGATCGATACATGGGACTTCATCCCGACCTGTTCGAAATCCCCGGCAGGGGCGCCTACATAAACAGCAATCCCGGTGCATCGATGCTGGGCGCGGTGCCGTACGCCATCTCGCGTCCGGTGATTGACGGCATACTGCGCGCGAAGCCCGAGCTTGCCCGCCCGAAGCCACCTGCGACCTACAGCGATCCGCGTCCTAACCGCACCAGGTTCATGAACGAGTCGCGCAGACGGGGTCTCGACGTGAAGCTGGGTCTCGCGGCGGCGAGCATGCATGCGGGTCTGATGGCGCCACTTGGTGCCCTCGGCGCGGTGGTGATGTTTCTCTTCCTGCGAGCCAGGCTGCGCGACGAGCGGAAGGCGCTCTGGCTGGCGCTGCTCTATGCATTCGGAACGCCGATTTTTTTCCGCAGCGCGTTTCTCAATCAGAACGCGATCGTGGCTCACGCAGCGCTGCTCGCGTATGTCCTGCTCACGGGATCGAAACCGGTATCGGAACAAGATACATATCAGTCGTCCGAAGCCCCCGAAGTACCGGCGCCAAGCCGATTTGTCGGCGCCGGTGCACTGCTCGGCCTCTCTGTTCTTTGTGACTACAGCGGTGTCGCGCTCGCTGTCGCCTTTGGCCTCTGGACCGTCTGGCAAGGGTGGAAGCGGGACGGCGGGGCCGCCGCGCTCAAATGGCCGTTGCTCCTCATCGCCGGCGCCGCGGGACCGATGGCGCTGCTCTTCATGTATCAGTGGGCTGCGTTCGGGAATCCATTGCTTCCCGCGCAGGCGTATATGCCCAGCACGGAGTTCAGCGTCCGCGGATGGCACGGATTCGATTTCCCGACGCCACGACTGTTATTCGCGAATCTGTTCGATCCGACTTTCGGCCTCTTTGCTTTCTGTCCGATGCTTCTTGCCGCGTTCGCCGCGCCACTCCTGAAGGATCGAGAAAGGGAAGGCGGGCCAACAGGTACAGAGCTCGTCCTCATTTTCGGTGCGAGCACGGCGCTCTATATCTTCGCCAGCTCCGTGCAGTTCGCCGCTCTGCAGTTCAACACCGGCGTTCGCTACATGGTCCCTGCTGCGCCGCTCCTCTTCATCGCTCTCGTGCCAGTGCTTCTGCGCCTGCCCCGATGGGCCTCGCTGGCGCTCGTCATTCCGACGGTAGCGGTCTCGTGGAGCGTCGCGATGGCGAGAGAGAGCGTTCCCGTTTCCCTGTCGCGAATCATCTACGGCGGCTTCGAGCTACCGTGGCTTACGGTCCTTCAAAAGATGTCCGGCGCATATGTGCCGTTTCTCGCTGAGCACCCATCGCCGGTGCCGCTGTTCCTGCTCGTCGGTCTGTTGCTTTGGCTGATTTGGCGTCCAGTAGTCCGGAAGCCTGCGATCGCGAGTCGGTAGTCAAGGCTATCGACACCCCACAACGATCGGCGACGCACTTATACTTACTCGATGACCCTCACCGCCGACAAAAGCACCGCAACGCGCGCTGGCATTGTCACCGTCGCCGGTGCGCCCAACGCCGGCAAATCAACGCTGCTCAACCGGATGGTCGGTCAGAAGCTCTCGATTGTCAGCCGGAAAGCCCAGTCCACGCGCGACCGTGTGGTCGGCATTCACACGACGCCCACTGCGCAGATGATTGTCTTCGACACGCCGGGCCTCATTGAGCCGAAGTATGCGCTCCAGGAGGTGATGCGGTCCACGGCTCTCGTGGCAGTTGCCGACGCGGATGTCATCGCCTACATCGTGGACATGACTGCCGGTCGGCCTCAGAGCTTTGTCGAAGCTGCCGGACTATCCTCGCCGCCCGCTGCTCCCGTTGTGCTCGTCCTCAACAAGGCCGATCTGCTGAGCGACGCCGAGCGGACGCGGGCGGCAGCTGATTATCCCGACGCAGTGCTCATATCCGCCATCACGGGAGAGGGTGTTGAAGCTCTGATGGCGCGACTCACCGGACGCCTCCCCGAGAGTCCGTTTCTTTATCCGGAAGAGGAGATCAGCACACAGTCGGTGCGTTTCTTCGTTGCCGAGCTGGTGCGCGAAACGGTACTCGAGCAGCTTCACGAAGAGGTTCCCTACAGCGTTGCGTGCGGCGTCGAGGAGTTCCGCGAAGGACGCTCGCCCGTATACATTCGGGCGGTCATCTACGTAGAGCGCGATAGCCAGAAACGAATAATCATCGGCGCGAAAGGCTCGAGGATCCGTGAGGTTGGCCGGGCCGCTCGCAAGAAGGTCGAAGCGTTCATCGGTGAAAGCGTGTATCTCGATCTCTGGGTGAAGGTTCTTCCGAACTGGCGGCGCAGCGCGTCGGCGCTCGAGCGGCTCGGTTATTACATCGCAAAGGACAAAGGCGCATGAGTCTCGATCCGCAACTGCTCGAAATCCTGGTGTGTCCGAAGTGCCATGGCGAGCTCGAATACCGTGAAGCCGAGAGCGCCCTGATCTGCCGGGCATGCTCGCTTCGCTACCCGATCCGGGATGACATTCCCATCATGCTGATCGATGAGGCAACGCCACTCTAGCGTCGCCGTCATGGCGCTGCTTCTCTCGATGACGGCGGCACCGGCCAGAGCCCAGGATGCCAGCATCACCGACGGTGCACTCTTTCTTCTGCTGCCCGTAGGCGCGCGGGCCGTTGGCATGGGGCAGGCGATGGTCGCCGAGCATCCCGGAAGCGAGGCAGTCTGGTGGAATCCATCGGCGATCGCGCGGCAGGACAAAACAGAGATCGCGATTCATCACTCGCAGACCATCGCCGCGACCGGCGACGCGATCACGTTCCTCTATCCAACCGCGAACGTCGGCGCGCTCGCTCTGTCGATAAACGTCCTCAACTTCGGCGATCAGCAGATCACGGATCCGGGCGGAGTGCCAGTCGGTGTCGTGCTGCCACGCAACATTCTTCTTGCCGCGACATACGGAGCGGCGATCGGCAAGCGACTGAACGCCGGCGTGACGTACAAACGGCTGCAGTATCGCGTTGACTGCTCTGGGCAGTGCTCGAACGTCTCGACTTTCACCGCGGTGTCGAGCGCCGTTGATTTCGGATTTCAATACGATCTTCCGACCGAGTCGCCGCTGACCCTCGCGGCCGCGGTCAGAAACATCGGCACGCGCCTTCAGGTAAACGATCGCGAGCAGGCCGATCCGCTTCCAACGAGAATCGAGGTCGGCGCCGAGTACAAGCTGCCGTTCATCGCCGTGCTGGTGGCGGACACCGAAGTGCGAATCGCGGCGGACGTTGTCGCCGACAAAAACGTAGATCATCCGGCCGCGCGGATCGGTGCCGACATCGCATATGAAAAGAACATTCACGTTCGCGCCGGCTATATCGCAAACGACGCAAATGGCGCTCGAACGGCGGTCGGCTTCGGCGTCGCGGCGGGCCACCTGATGTTCGACATCGCCCGGACTTTCGGTGGACTTTCGGCTGACGCGGGCCAGACGCCGACCTACTTCTCACTCCGCTATC
>JAHFCS010000297.1 GCA_023249395.1 Gemmatimonadota bacterium | reverse complement strand
GTGCGATCGCTTGTCCGGTCGCAGCGTCGAAGCTGCTATCCGCTAAGCCGGCAGCAATCGCCCTGGCCGAAGCCTGTGGCAGTCCCTCAAGCTGTCTTATGAGGTCGGCTCGTGCCTGGATTTCCGCTCGCCAGCGGACCATGTCTGCGTCTTGACTTTCATGGACGACAGCTGTCTCTACCCCGTGATGAGGGCGCCTCAGCATAAAGGGGTCCTTTCCACAGCGACCGCAGACCACCCTGTCGGTCGACAGCATGAGCTGTGGTGCGGCGGAAAAGATTCTGAGGAAGGAACTTAAACTACGGCCTCAAGAACATGATAATCGTACCACTACAAACTCATAACGTCAATATTACCAATCACTTACATGAGATCGGCCCGTGGACGCTGCCGGAGCTGTGGACGCACAGAACGCGCCCACAAGCTCCTTGGAAAACGCGCGGAATTGGACGCGTTTCCCACAGCGCCCACCGGCACTCTCTTCCGCATAGACGGGAAAAAGGCGGATGAAAAGAGGGCGCACCATGTACTGATGATGCGCCCGAAAAACTGTACCAAAAACTGTAACCACCCACCGTGGGGAATGGGCTCAATTGGTGCAACTGGCCGAAAGAACAAAATCCCGCTTAAATGGTTGACCGTACAAGAGATTCTCAATCGGTACGACCTGGTCTGAAAACCGTCGGTCGCAACTGTTAACCGGAGGGTTGCTGGTTCGAATCCAGCCTGAGGAGCCAATTCTTTCAATGAGTTACCGACACAGCATCTGACGGACCGCCGTCTGTGTGCCCCTTTTTGTGCCCCCATGGATGGGATTCAGAATCCTCTGGCGAAAACCGTCTCGTCGACGATGGTGGTCCAGTTCCTGTACGTGCAGGATGACAACCCGGCAAGGGCTGCCTTACTAACCTGAAGTTCCACGTCCCTACAGCGATCGTCGCGTTCCGCGACGGGACGATGAGCTCGATGGCCGGCCTCGTGCCGGCCATCGGCCTGTACGCAGTGCGTGTGCTGGGGAAGGTAGATGGAGCTGCGCTCATGCCGCGTGCGCCGGAGACGCAACGGAAAGCGCGGCGATGCGTCGCGCGCGTCGTGCCCAGTAGCTCCATGCCGGATATACCGCGACGCCCCTGCCCGCCGCAAGCGTCTCTCGTTGGACCGCCGGCATGAGCGCGTGCAGCTCCGACTGCAGTAAGTTCCACGACCGATGGAGCACGGCTTCATCTGTCAGGTAGTTTCCAATCGTCAACCTCAGGCCGAATCGACCCGACACCTGCGTCGACGAGATCACGCTCCGGTGACTCCCGTTAAACGCGAGAAGCAACGATTCGTTCAGGGTTCGCAGTTCGTCTTCATCGTGGACGTCGGCCGGACGGGCGCGGAACACGATCGTCGAGAACGTCACAGGGGCCAGCAGTTCGAACTCATCCGCTTGCTCGATCCATGCCCGAAATAGCTGTCCCAACCGCATGTGCTCGCGGATGCGCGCGACGAAACCTTCCGAGCCGTAATTCATGATGACGAACCAGAGCGGCAGCGCCCGAATCGGCTGTCCGGTCCCAAAGGTGAAGTCCATAATGTTGAATGTCTCCGTGGCGGCGCTGGTCGTGTAGTTTCCTCGCTGCCTGAAGATTTGGCTCAAGTGACCGAGCTCGCGCACGTAGAGGAGCGAGCAGCCCAGCGGC
Source organism: Gemmatimonadota bacterium (assembly GCA_023249395.1). Taxonomy (GTDB): domain Bacteria; phylum Gemmatimonadota; class Gemmatimonadetes; order Gemmatimonadales; family Gemmatimonadaceae; genus UBA4720. The sequence continues at coordinate 2,261 of JAHFCS010000297.1, read as the reverse complement.
ACAAAGCCATGCTTGTGCGGGTTCACCGTGATCGAGTCTGCGCGCTCACAGCCAGCCAGCACATGACGGAACTCCGGGACGGCGGCCACCATGCCCCCGTACGCGGCGTCGACATGGAACCACAGCCCGTAGCGTTCGGCCAGATCACCGAGGCGCTGAATCGGATCGATCGATGTCGTCGAAGTTGTGCCGACGGTTCCGACAACAAAGAACGGCGCGTCGCCCGCCTCCAGATCGTTCCGGATCGCGCATTCGAGCCTGTCCACGTCCATCTGGAGCGCCTGATCCGCCGGAATGATCCGCACGTTGTCGATCCCAATCCCGGCGACAATCGCGGCCTTGGTAACCGAGAAATGGGTTTCGCTGCTCACGTACGCTCGTAGCCGGCGGTCGTCAGTCAGCCCTCGTTGCCGGGCTACCATCGCCGTCACGCGCTCACGCGCTCCAACCATAGCGTGGAGGACCGCGACAGATGCCGATTCGAAGAACAAACCGGAGAATACGTCCGGCAGGCCAATCATTTGACGCACCCAGTCGGCGGTCACCTGACTGATCTCCGTTCCGGCCGGCGAGGTCTTCCAGAGCATCGCGTTGGAGTTGTACAACGCCTCGAGGAACGCCCCGGCGAGCGCGGCGGGCGGCGTGCTGATGCCGAAGAACGCGAGGAACCCGGGATGATTCCACGGGTTAATGGCCGGTTCGAGCTCAATAGCGAAGCGTTCCAGCACGCGCTCCAGCGCTTCACCCCGTTGAGGAGGCTCGGCAGGGAGAAGGCGGCGGATGTCCCCCGGGTTGATCCCCGGCGAGAGCGGCACCGCTTCGGGGTCAGTGGCGAGGCGATTAGCGAAGTTCCCGAGATTGGCCATCAGTCCCGACAGGCCCGACCCGGCATTGGCGACAAATGTACCGTCCTTCATGTGCGTGCCTCCATGGATGATGTGGCCTGCATCGAGGCGGTGACCGCCGACGGCGTGGAACGCGTCGTGGATGGCGCCGGGAACGGTTTCGCCAGCGTGAACGCGTCCGGCCCAGGTCCGATTGCGCGCAGCCGCTCAAGCCGCGCCACGCCCTCTGCAACGCTGGGAATCATCCCGTTCTTTACCCACCAAAGCACCAAGTACGGCGAGCTCATCGGCTCGAACCACTCGTGACGCCGCTGCATGACGGCCGCGTGGGCGCTGTCGTACGCGAAGCGCGTGAACGACTCGATCGAATCCCAGATCGACAGCGTGATCAGCTCGCGCTGATCGCTGTAGGGACGGATGTTCGTCGAGTTGCCGGTCGCGTCGTGCAGCCGCCACACGAAGCCGGGCGACCGGTCCGCCAGCGCGTTGATGGGCGCGAGGGCGGCGACGAACCCCGCCATCGACGGATCTTCGAGGGGACGTCGGATCCGCGCGGTATTGAATTGCGCGAGCCAATACTCCGACGACACTCCTTCGCTGTCCCAGACGTCGCAGCCTTGACGAAGTATCGCGGCGCGAACGTCTGCACCAAAGTGGATCGCGATGCCTCGGACCAACTCGTCGCACACGCGCTCGGCGAGGTTGTCGCCTCCGCCGGGCAGAACCTCGCTGACGATGAAGGCGCTGTGCGTGTCGGCCGTCACCTTCGCGCGCTCGGCCTGCCGCCACACGAAATGCCGCGTGACCGCCACCTCCGCGTCGGTGTAGGCGATTTCGCCTCGCTCCACGAGGACCTGCTGGGACGATCCGAGCGCTGTGAACGGCTCGCCACCGTCGGTCACGACCAGCCGCAGATCCCCTCCGGCCAGCTCCGTCGTATCCCAGGCACCCACAGGCGCGCAATGGCGGAGGCTGACGCCGTTGTAGAAGTCGACCAGCGGCGAGATGCTGGGCAGCGGCTTGCCCGCGAGCGTGCGACGGATGAGGGCCTCGTGCGCCGGCCGGAACGAGCTGTCGGGCATGATCGGGCGCCACGCGGCGACCGGCGCATGCTCCCCGATCGGGCGGCCGGACAACGATTGCCGCGTGTGCGCCTCGGCGTCGCGGACGAACGCCTCGACTGCGGGCTTCGGCGTCCGGTTGTCGATGCCGCGAACGTGGAGGACGACCAACTCGAGGTCAGGCATCCTGTTCCAGATCTGACGGTCGATGATGAGTTTCATGAGCTTTCCTTTGGTTAGCCTGACTTTCGCAGATCGAGGGTCAACAGTCCGCTAAGTGCTTTAGATTCAGTGACGGCTATCGAAAGGTCTTCACCACAAACCGGCGGTTCTAGCGAGCCGAAGCCAGAGCCGC
>JAHFCS010000296.1 GCA_023249395.1 Gemmatimonadota bacterium | reverse complement strand
CCTTTCGTTTCATCCGAAGCACCTGTGTGATATAACACCCGAAGCTATGCTGCGAGCGAACCGTATAAGATGCGAGCGCAGCGAGCAACCCTGAATCGCTCGTCAGCATCAGCGTGTGTTAGGCGTCAGGTCGCTGTTTAAACCGCGCCCGGAAGACAAATAGCATAGCAATTGCATAGGTCAGGGCGAGTAACCCAATGAGTATGAGGACCTCACCGCGGACATAGAGGGAGGCATTTGGAATGGATACAAGCCCGAAGATCGACTATTCAGACCAAGGAATAAGATTACGACGACGGTCGTGAGCACGATTGCGGCGGCCGCCCTCAAGTCGGATCGGTACACGATGATCAGAAACAAGGCACTCGCAACAGTGACCACAGTAGTGAATGGCAATGCGTGGCCAATTAGCGCGCGTCGGGGATCTTTACTCTTGAGCAGGGCTGCAATAGTCGTGATGGGATCGAAGAAAATCAGCGAGGCGGCGCCCGGCGTTGAGAAGAATGTCGCCCGACAGCAGGCCAAGGTGTTTCAGCCAAGGTGTTTCAGCGTTGCCGGATCGAGTGTTGTCATGGCGAGGACAAAGCCGTTACGCATCACGAGGCGGGAGTCTGTGAACAAAACGCGATCGAGTGCCGATGCGCGAACTCACATCGGCTCACGTAAGGTAATATCTGACACCACTGAAGGAACACTGGTTCTAGGTTGCAGCTTGCGGTATGGACGGAGTTTCCACCCGACGTCCGAGTCGTCTTTCTTGGTGTCGCCGCATAGTGCACTCTGCTCGAGAATTCGGATTTTCCGATGATGAGTGGAAACGGTCTTCGCAAACAACTGGCCCCGCCGATCGCGGCCAACGAAGCGTCGCTGCGCGCGCCCCAGCGCACCCGGCTTCACAGTGTCGAGCGGGAAACGATCAGCGGTGTGCCGCCGGGCCCTGTCCGTCGGGCGGTGCGCAGCCCGGACGCCAGGGCAAAGCGTTCACGCGCTAGTCTTGTACGCCTCGCCTGGGCGGTGTGCGTCGGCGCCCCGTTCGTAATCATCAACGTCGTCGGCGCCCGATACTATCTCGCGCCACAGGCGTTGCGAGTGCGCGACGAGCTCCATGCGTGGCTGCGACCCTCAGGATACGTCGGCCAGTCGGCCGGAATAGTCGCGCTTCTGATATTCCTCTTCCTCTGGCTGTACCCGATGCGCAAGAAGTGGAAGGCGCTGGCGTTTATGGGATCGATCGGCAAGTGGCTCGATGTACACATAGCATCGGCGCTCACGCTGCCGTTCCTGCTGGCCATCCACTCCGCATGGCGCTCGGACGGGCTGATCGGGCTTGGGCTCGTGGCGATGATGGTGGTTATCGCGAGCGGCTTGGTGGGCCGCTATCTCTACACCCGCATTCCCCGCGCGAAGAACGGAGTGGAGCTCACGCGTGACGAGGTTGCGCTCCAGCGGCGACAGCTGGTCGAGCGTCTCGCAGAAACGACCGGGCTCGAAGAGTACGCGGTCGAACGCGCTCTGGACCTGGAGCCCGACGCCACCGGGCACGAGAGTCCTCCCAGGGTGCTCTGGCATCTCCTGACGAACGATATGACACGGCGGCGGCGGACTCGCGCACTGTGCCAAAGGTGGGCGGTACTGGTGCCAGGCAGCCGCCCGCTGGGTCGCAAAGCGCTTCGCGAAGCAGTGACGATCGCGGACCGCGAGATCTCTCTGGCCCAGCAGACGCGGATGCTCGATGCAACGCAGCGGGTCTTCCGGTACTGGCATGTCGCGCACCGTCCGTTCGCCGTCACGGCGCTAGTCGCCGTCCTCATCCACGTTGCCGTCGTGGTCGCCATCGGCGCCACTTGGTTCCGCTGAGATGCTCTATACGACGCTCGGGTTCTTCGCGCTCACGGGACTCGTGATGTGGCTCCACTTGCGCGACCACGCGCAAGGATCGCGAGCGCCCGCCGTGAGGCCGGTGGACCCGCCCTGTCCTCGTTGTGGGGCTGGCGTTCCACCCGGCTCGACATTCTGCCCGGGCTGTGGCGTGCCACAGCAGATCTTCGAGATTGTCAGCGCGCCGGTGTCGGTCGCTGCCGCTGACGGGCCGGCCGTCGGCAACCCGCGCGCGCTGGTGCGCGCCGACATGTGCGTCGGGTGCGGCGTCTGCGTCGCGTCCTGCCCGGTTCCGGGCGCTATCACCATGCAGGGCAAGCTTGCCCAGGTAGATGACACGCTTTGCCAGGGGCATGGTGAGTGCGTGCGCGGCTGCCCCGTCGGCGCGATCTCGGTGACGGTGGGCACGGCGGTAAATCGGGTGTCGGTGCCCCTGATTGACGCGAACTTCGAGACCAACATTCCCGGACTTTACATTGTCGGCGAGCTTGGCGGGCGCGGGCTCATCAAGAATGCCATCAACGAGGGGAAACTCGCTGTCGATCACATTGCGCGGGTGCTCGAGTCGGGCGTGCCGAACATCGACAGTGCCACGCACGCCGTGGACGTCGCCATTGTCGGTTCCGGCCCGGCCGGGCTCAGCGCGGGACTCGAAGCGCTGCGCCGCGGGCTGAGCTACGTGGTGATCGAGCAGGGCTCCCTCGCCGACACCGTCCGCAAGTACCCGCGACAAAAGCTCCTCCTTGCCGAGCCGGTCGCGATCCCGCTGTACGGTGACCTGTGGATCGCGGATTCCTCGAAGGAAAGCTTGCTGCAGGTGTGGGAGACGATTGTCGCCAACACCGGACTCATCGTGCACACGGGCGCGCGAGTCGAGAACATCCATCGCGAGGGCGCGACGTTCCGCATCGAGACCCCCGTGGCAACATACCACGCCCGCCGGGTCGTGCTCGCGATTGGCCGCCGCGGCACGCCTCGGCACCTCGGCGTACAGGGAGAAGAACGCGACAATGTTTTCTACGACATCGTCGAGATGGAGGCCTTTGTCGGAAAGCGGATGCTCGTCGTCGGCGGCGGCGACAGCGCGGTAGAGTCCGTGATGGGGCTCGCAAACCAGAAGGGAACCGAGGTAGTGCTCTCGTACCGCGGCGAGTCATTCAGCCGAGTGAAGGAGCGCAACCGCGAGAAGATCGAGAAAGCGATCGCCGCAGGCCGCGTGAAGATCCTCTTCCGCAGCGAGATTCGGGAGATTCGGTCGGATGTCGTCGTGCTTGAGCACGAAGGCAATGCCACGATCCTGCCTAACGACTACACGATAATCCGTATCGGGGGCGATGCGCCCTACGCTTTCCTCGAGCGACTTGGTGTTCGCATCGTGCAAAAAGATCTTCCATCGCCCACCAGTCACGCGCGAACCGGATGAATGCGGGTTGCACTCCTGATCGTCGCGGTCGCGCTGGTCGCTGTCCCGGCACCGGCGGGTTCGCAGATCTCGCCCGGTCCGCTGGCCAGGGCGCACCGCGACCTAGACGGGCCGACGCAATGCGCCAAATGCCACGGTCTTCGCCGCGAACCGATGAACGTGCTGTGCCTCGACTGCCACAAGGAGATTGCCTGGGGCATCGAACGCAGTCGCGGCCTGCATGCTCGCGAACAGAGGAAACCCTGCGCGGGTTGTCACCCGGATCACGCAGGCGTGAATTTCGCGCTCATTGCCTGGAGCGAAGGATCCACGTCGAACTTCGACCACTCACGCGCCAGCTGGTCTCTCGAGGGCAAGCACGCGGGAGCGAAGTGTGAGAGCTGCCATGCTGCCAGGTTCCGCGTCTCACCCGCAGCAGCACTATCCAGGCGAAAGGGCTCGGCCGGCTGGCTGGGTCTCGAAACGACGTGCGCGTCGTGTCACCGAACAGACGATGTGCACCAGAACGCGCTTGGCGCGAAATGCGAAAGCTGCCATTACGTTCGCGGCTGGAAGCCCGCGCCGAAGTTCGACCATGCCTCGAGCGAGTACCCGCTCACCGGCAAGCACACCGACGTCGCCTGCGACAAATGCCATCTCGCCCCCTGGC
>JAHFCS010000295.1 GCA_023249395.1 Gemmatimonadota bacterium | reverse complement strand
GTGGAGCAGCGAGGTTGAGGCGCCCGTCCCGGTGATGGATCCGCGCGATGCGTATCAGCTGACGTCGATGCTGCGCGCCGTAGTGGACTACGGTACAGGCAGGCCGATCCGCGATTACGGAGCAAAGGGGATCATCGCCGGCAAGACGGGCACGACGAACAATGGGACCGACGTCTGGTTCGTCGGCTATACGCCGAATCTCGTCGCCGCATTCTGGTTCGGATACGACGATCCCCATTCAATCGGCTACGACGCATCAGGCGGTCGGCTTGCGGCGCCGGCATGGGCCGAGTTTTACAATGAAGGCTGGAAGGAGCCGGTGCCACCAAATTCCTGGGAAGCGCCGGCGGGAATGACCGGGGTAATGATCGACCCGACCACCGGCTGGCTCGCCGGTGACTGGTGTCCCGCGCGGAAAGTCGAATACTTCAAGCCCGGCACCGAGCCCCATACCGAATGCTTCGAGCACGGCCCGCCCGAGATGGACGTTCAGCCCGACTGGCCGAATCAGACCGACTGGCCGAAAAATGTAGGGAAAGGCGTGGGCAACATCGGAAAGAAGATCGGGAAGGCCTTGGGCAAGATCTTCAAGTTCTAGAAGTCCGAAATTGTAGTTGGTCCGTAGTCCGCAGTAGAGACTAGAGCGACTTGAGGTATTGATTCAAGTCGGTCTTCGGTTTGGGGTAGGCAAGATCAAGCGTCTCGAGTGTCGCAACGATTCGCTTGGCGACCAGATAATTTCGCGATTTGTTCTTGTCGGCCGGCACCATGTACCACGGTGCCCATTTCGCGCTGCATTTGCGCATCGCGTCGCGGTACGCGCTGGTGTAGTCGTCCCAGAGATTCCGCTCGTCGAGGTCGCCGGCGTTGAATTTCCAGTTTTTGGTGGGATCCTGAATGCGCTCGATCAGCCGCTGCTTCTGCTCGGCCCGCGACACGTGCAGGAAGAACTTGAGAATCACCACGCCGTTCTCGGACAGCATTCGCTCGAATGTGTTGATCTGTTCGTAGCGCTGCGACCAGACCTCCTTCGGCACGAGATTGTGAACGCGGACGACGAGGACGTCCTCGTAGTGCGACCGGTTGAAGATTCCGATCATCCTCTTCGGCGGAACGACGTTGTGGACTCGCCACAGGAAGTCGTGCGCGAGCTCCATCGGTGTAGGCGCCTTGAACGACGTGACATCGAGTCCCTGCGGATTGCACGCGTCGAAGACGGTGCCGACCACTCCATCTTTTCCCGACGCATCGCGCCCCTGGATGACGATGAGCAGTGCGCGGCGCCCATCGGCATAGAAGGTCTCCTGAAGCGTACCCAGCTTTTTGAGTTCCTTCTGGAGTTTTTCTTCGAGCTCATCCCCCTTCGACAAACTTTCGGGTGGAGCCGCATCGCTGTCGCGGAGGGGAAGTGGGTCGCGGGAAGAGACGGCTTCGAGAAGCATGGTCGTAGTCCTCTATTTTGGATCGAGCCGATAATGCACTAGCGGAACTCCGTCCCGATAATAGTCCGCGATGCGGGACTCCTCGACAAATCCATGCGCTTCGATAAGCGAACGAAACGAGTCGAAGGATCCATGTCGAGGCACCTCCGCTACCACAAGCCGCGCCCCTTTCGCGATGAGATCGTGCAACACATGCGCGACGATCGCATCTCCCGTTCCTGCATCGCGTGTACGTGCTTCAACGCCCACAAAGTAAAGAATGGCGGTCCCGACTGTGCCCGCGACCGATCCATAGATCCCGCAGCCCGCGAACTCCCCGCGCAACTCGGCGACGCACATCTGACACTCGTCCGATTCGTCACGGATCGCCTGCTCAACGAGCTCCGGAATGCGCTCGAGCAAGGGATTCTCAGCCAGCTCGGCCTCGACCAGCTTCAGTACGGCGGCGCGATCGCGCTCTCTTGCCGGGCGAACTATCGAACGGGTGCCGGCTGACTCCGACTGGTCGTCCGCCTGCGGCACCACGTTCTATATATGAATGGAGCGGCCGAGGACGCCGAGCGCCGCTTCCTTAACCGCTTCGGACAGCGTCGGATGCGAATGCACGGTGATTCCGATGTCCTCCGACGAGCCGCGGTACTCGAACGCGAGCACCACTTCCTGGATCAGCTCCGACACATTCGGACCGATCATGTGGCAGCCGATCAACTCGTCGGTCTTTGCGTCGGCGATGAACTTCACGAAGCCGCTAGTCTCCGCCATCGACCGCGCGCGACCGTTGGCAGAGAATGGGAACTTCCCCACGCGGTATTCACGACCCGACTCCTTCACCTCATGCTCTGCGAGTCCGACTGTCGCTATCTCGGGCCAGGTGTACACCACGGACGGCATTGACCTGTGATCCATGTGCACGTTGTGCCCCGCGATCACCTCCGCCGCGACGACTCCCTCTTCCTCAGCCTTGTGCGCGAGCAGCTTTCCTCCGACCGCGTCGCCGATCGCATACACGTTGGGGAGATTCGTCCGCATCTGATTGTCCACTGCAATCTCGCCACGCTTGCCGAGAGTGAATCCGAGCGCAGCTGCATCAATGCCGGTGAGCGCGGGCTTGCGGCCGACTGACACAAGGACATAGTCGCCCTGGAGCGATTCCGTTTTCCCGTCGTTGTCGATCTCGATGATGATACGATCGCCTTCGCGTCCGCCGCCGGTGACTTTCGTCGCCGTGCGGATCTCCAGCCCCTGCCTGCGGAAGACCTTGTCCGCTTCCTTGATGATCTCAGCGTCGTTGCCGGGGAGAATCGTCGGGAAGAGCTCGATCACCGTGACTTTTGCACCGAGCCGGCGCCACACAGATCCCAGCTCGAGTCCGATCACACCGCCGCCGATCACGATCAGGTGCTTCGGCACCTCTGGAATCTTCAATGCGCCGATGTTCGAGAGGATGCGCTCCTCATCGAACTTCAGAAACGGGAGCTCGATTGGTACCGAGCCCGTGGCAATGATGACGCTCTTCGCGGCGTAGGATGTTACGGTGTTATCGGGGGCCGAGACGTCGATGATGTTCCCGGGGCGGAGTGTGCCGCGGCCTTTGGCCCAGGTGATTTTGTGCTTCCGGAACAGAAACTCGATTCCCTTCGTGTTCTGGAGAACGGCCTCGTCCTTTCGCTTGTGCATCACCGGCAGGTCGAGCGACACTTCGCCCACCTTCACGCCGTGCACTCCGGCGTGCAGCCGAGCGAACTCGTAGTGCTCCGACGATGAGAGCAGCGCCTTGGAGGGAATGCATCCGACATTGACGCACGTGCCACCGAGGGTCTTTTCCATCTCGACGCAAACGGTGGAGAGGCCGAGCTGCGCGGCCCTGATGGCGGCGACGTATCCGCCCGGGCCTCCGCCGATGATGACGACGTCGGCCGATGTTGCTTCAGCCATGACTGTTGCTCAGGAAATGAGCATGGCGGCGGGATCCTCGACCAGCTCCTTGATGCGGATGAGGAAGAGCACCGCGTGCTGTCCGTCAACGATACGGTGATCGTACGACAGGGCGACGTACATCATCGGCCGGATCTCGATCCTTCCGTCGATTGCGACGGGGCGATCCTGAGTTTTATGGAGGCCGAGTATCCCGACCTGGGGATAGTTGATGATCGGAGTGGAGATGAGCGAGCCGAACACGCCGCCATTAGTGATCGTGAACGTTCCGCCGGTGAGATCGTCCATCGTCAGTTTGCCGTCGCGGGCGCGTTTTGCGACATCTGAGATGTTGCGCGCTACCTCGATGGTTCCTTTCAGATGGGCGTCCTTGATGTTCGGGACGACGAGTCCTGCGTCCGAGGCGACAGCGATCCCCATGTTGACGTAGTGCTTGTAGATGATCGTGTCGCCGTCGATCTGCGCGTTGACGACGGGATAGCTCTCGAGCGCCATGCACGCGGCTTTCACGAAGAAGGGCATGAAGGTGAGCTTGACGCCGTGCTCCTTTTCGACGCGGTCTCTCATTCTGTCGCGGAGCCC
>JAHFCS010000294.1 GCA_023249395.1 Gemmatimonadota bacterium | reverse complement strand
GGAGAACACGGAGAACGCGGAGGAGGGGCTGGGGGACAAACCAGAAAAACATTCCGCTGTTCCCTTTTGAACTTTTTTTACTCCGCGTTCTCCGTGTTCTCCGTGGTAAGATTTTGGCGCTCGAGCCCTTACCAGTCGTACAAGATCTTGTAGAACGCGCGATTCCTTGCGACACTCCGCACGTAGTCCCTCGTCTCGACATACGGAATTCTCTCGGTGAAGAGCTCGGGGTCGGCTGACCCGGCTTTTTTCATCCATCGGGCGAGTCTCGACTCGCCGGCGTTGTACGCCGCCAGAGCCTGCACCACCTCCCGGTTGCCGCGGAACAACCCGGCAAGGTGGGCTGTGCCGAGCTGGATGTTGAGCACCGGCTCGTACAACCTGTCGGGATCGAGGCTGGTGATCTTGCGCGACTTCGCCAGAGCTCGACCGACGTCTGGCATGAGCTGCATCAATCCTCGCGCGCCGACGGGCGATGTCGCGCGAGGGTTGAAGCTGGATTCCTGGCGGATGAGGCCGGCGACGAGCGCGGGGTCCAGCCCGTTCGCACGAGCGCTCGCGTCGAGAGCTTCGCGCTCCACCACGGGATACATCAGCCGGTAGTTCTGCGGAGTCGGTCCAATCTCGGTCACAGCGCGCCGGCCGAGGGCCATCGACCGTGCTGACTGCTCCCCGCCGGCGAGTGCGCGAGCCGTCGCGACGAGACGATCCGGCGCGGTTGTCGCGGTGCTGAAGAGACGATCGTACTCGAGCCTGGCCTCAGTATCCATCCCAACGTCCTGGAGGATCGCAGCGCGCTCAGACGCCTCCGAGATGTCGCGAACCTCGGGGTACCTGTCCTTGCGGGTGCTGTCGCGCAACACCGGCAGGCCGAGGCGGCGGGCGCTCAGGACCGAGTAGTAGGATGCCCCTTCCTTTGCCATCACCGATCGCCAGTGCCCGTGTGCCTTTGCGGTATCGCCGCGGTGCTGCCAGGCGCGTCCCGCCCAGTACGTGGCGGCGACGGCGTCGTCGCTCGCAGAGTACAGAGAGGCGAGCGAATCGAGCTCTGCCGCCGCCGCCGCATGCTTGCCGGCAACGTAGGCGATGATCCCCGCTCGAAAGAGCGCCGTTGGCGCATGGCGCGATCGTGGGAACCGCTCGACGATCGTGAGCAGCGTCGACCGCGCGTCACCGTCGCGAAGCTGATCGGTCGCGAGGTCGGACAGTAGGAGCAGCGCCGACGCTGCGCTGGTGTCCTTCGGGAAGGCAGTAGTGATTGCGCGCAGGGCGGTCGCCGCAGCGCTCGAGCTCCCTTTCGCAAGCAGAGCTCTCGCGCGTTGATAACGGGCCGCCGCGGCGAGCGGAGCGGGACTCGTAACCTTTGCGAATTCGGCGGCAGCCTCGGCGTCACGATTGATGCGTGCGAGCATCAGACCGTCGGCAAAATGATCCTGGCTCGTTCCGAGCCCGGAGCGGAACGCGGCGGTGAAGCCGGCGACCGCTCTGCTCGCCCCCCCTGCCTGGTACGCCGCGCGGCCGAGGACGAGCTGCTCCGCGGCGGTCGCGCCCGTGAACAGCTTGTCGAAGAGAGCGACGCCATCGCGCGATTCCTCGCGCCCTGGAGTCGCTGCCAGATAGGCGATGAGCCCGCGACGGGCCCGCTGCATTCGCGACGAATCGGTAGGACGCGCGGCCTCGAGGCGCAGTGCATCGAGGCGCATTCCAAGGGAGGAGTAGGCGCGGATCGCGCCGTCCAGGTCGCCGGTCCGCTCGAGTGCTATTGCCTCGGTCGGCGCCCGGCGGTTGCGTGCGACATCGGTCTCGATCTTCGAGTAGTACTTCTGCCGCATCGAAGCGTCCGCCGTCACTCCCGCGGCACGCAGATACAACCAGTCGCTTACGGCGTCGAGCCTGTCCGCTGCGGCCTCGTAAAGCATCCGCGCGCTGTCGAGCTTGTCCGCCCGGTCGAGCGCGCGAGCGCGAAGGACGAGATCGCGATCGTCCGCGGACACGACGTGCAACGTGTCGTCCGATACGGCTACGTCACCTGAAACCCTCGACCGGCGAGCGGACGACCCATCGCTGCAGCCGCTTGACGAAAGGAGCAGCGCTGCCGCGCAAACGAATGCCGCTATCGCCAACGACTGTGTGCTCCTATCAGAAGCTCGTTCGCTTCGGCCGGCCCCCAGCTTCCCGCGGGATATGTCGGAAGCTCGCGAGGCGGGCGGCGCTCAAAATGCTTGAGCAAAGGATCAATGATCCGCCACGCCGCCTCGACCTCGTCACTCCTCGTGAACAGCGTCTGATCTCCGATCATGACGTCAAGCAGCAGCGTCTGATAGGCGGGAGGCGACTCTGCGCCAAACGCCTTCGCGTAGGAAAATTCCATGTCCACAGGCGAGATCTCGAGGCTCTGAGTGAGCTCCTTTTCCGCCCCCGGCGTCTTCACGTGAAATCGCAGCGAGATTCCTTCATCCGGCTGGACCCGCATCACGAGAGTGCTCGGGCACCTGTCCTCGAGCTCGTCCTGCCCGAACATCAACACCGGCGGGGGCCTGAACTGAATGGCGATCTCGGATTTCCGCTCAGCCATTCTCTTCCCCGAGCGCAAATAGAAGGGAACGTTCTTCCACCGCCAGTTGTCGATCGAGAAGCGGATCGCGGCAAAGGTCGGCGTTACGGACCCGGGATCGACATCCTTTTCTTCGCGATATCCCGTGACCTGCTTGCCGCCGACGTCGGCAGCCGTGTACTGCCCCAGGACGACTGGCAGATCGCCATCTCCGACAAGCGGACGCATCGCGCGCAGAACCTTCACCTTCTCATTGCGGACATAGTTCCCCGTGAAGGCGTTCGGGGGCTCCATCGCCGCGAGAGCAAGAAGCTGCAGCAGGTGGTTCTGAAACATGTCGCGAACGACCCCAGCTTCCTCGTAATACTTGCCGCGGTACTCGATCCCGACTGTTTCGGCGACCGTGATCTGGACGTTCTTGATGCACTGCCGGTTCCAAAGCGGCTCGAAGACCGAGTTGCCAAACCGAAAGACCAGGATGTTCTGGACGCTCTCCTTCCCGAGATAGTGATCGATCCGGTAGATCTGGTGCTCGTCGATGCGGTCGAGAACGGCGTGATTCAGCTCCTGCGCCGTCTTCAGGTCGCGACCGAACGGTTTCTCGATGACGACCCTCGCCCACGGCTGGACGCCGGGGCGATCGATGCGCGGAGCAAGTCCGCTCAACGACAGATGCTCGACCGTCGTCTCGAACACGCTCGGTGGAATTGCCAGATAGAAAAGCCGGTTTCGATCGCGGGGTGGTCGCGGCCCTTCGATCTCCTCGAGGCAGCGCCTGACTCCGTCGTATACTTGCGGCGTCGAAAGGTCGCCGTAGGCGTACCAGATCCGCTTCGACAGCCACTCCCACGCCTCGTTGTCGACGGTCTTCACGTCGTCAGCATGCTCGAGGGCGTCGCGCATCGAAGCGGCGAATGCGTCGTGCTCCATCGGGTCGCGGCCGACACCCACCAGGGCGAAGCCGTCGGGCAGTAGATGCTGCGCGGCGAGATAGTAAATCGCCGGCATTAGCTTTCGACGCGTCAGGTCGCCGCTGGCGCCAAATATCACCGCCGTGCACGGGTCCGCGCGCTCGCGCTTGTGGGGAGTGCGGATCGGCTCGCGCACGACGGGAGTAACAGTCGGGATGGTCATGCTTTCTTTACCGCGTGACCGCCGAATTCATTTCTCAGCGCGGCAATCACCTTCGCCGAGAATGAATCGGCCTGGCGCGACCGCAGCCGGGCGAGCAGAGAAAGCGTGATCACCGGAGCGGGAACGTCGAGATCGATCGCTTCCTGCACTGTCCACCGGCCTTCGCCGGAATCCTCGACGTAGCCCTTGAGCGCATCGAGATTCGCGTCTCGCTGAAACGCGATCTCCGCCAGCTCGTTCATCCACGAGCGCACGACGCTGCCGTGATTCCACACCG